>JBFYQI010000004.1:0-2901 GCA_041302875.1 Ignavibacteria bacterium | reverse complement strand
ACGTCAAATACCTCCCATATGCTTTTACGGAACAAGGTGTAGCTGTGAACATTCTGATCATGCGGGCGTTTGCCCGCCTTCGGGAGATCATCGCCGGACACAAGGAACTTGCCGACAAACTCCGCGATCTCGAATCCCGCGTCGACCAGCACGACGAGCATATCCGCGCCATCTTCGAGGCCATCCGGCAACTCATCGGTCCCGAGCCGGCAGGGGAGCGGAGGACGATCGGATACTGAGTATGAGCCGTTCTTTGAACAGCGGTGTCAGATGCAGAACACAGATGACACGGATGCAGGCGGATGGGCACTGAGGCAAGGGGATGGACACTGATAGAGGGAACAATATCGAGTAGCAAGTATCAAGAATGCAGTTCTGTGTCAATCTATGCAATCCGTGGTAATCTGGTTTTTCCCAGGATAAGACTCCATATCTTCCTCCCAGCGTACTGGATTCTTAATAGTTGACAAAATGACAATAACTGCGGATATTGTCAACCACACCATAACGAGGTTGCCATGCTAGGGGAACGCATCAAACAGGCTCGCGTCGCTGCCGGACTGTCTCTCCGCGAACTATCCGATCGAACGAACAACTACGTCAGCGCTCAAGCGATTCACAAGTATGAGCTGGGAAGATCGACCGCAGGATCTGATGTGCTCATCAAGTTGGCTCAAGCACTCGCTGTGCCTGTGGAATTCTTCTTCCGTCCCCATGCGGCGGAGGTGCGACTCGGTCCCCCCGCGTATCGCAAGCGTTCGACCGTCCCCTCGAAAGAACTTCTTTCCATCAGCGTACGAGTGAAGGATTGGGTCGAACGATACGTTGAAGTTGAATCGCTCTTTCCGGACCCGCGGACGGCAATGACGCCCATGCTGGAGAAGAGAAAACGGGAGATCACGACCGTGGAAGAAGCTGAACAGGTCGCTGAACGCCTTCGGACGCTTTGGAATCTTGGGGACGACCCGATCCAGAATGTCGTCGAATTGCTCGAGGATCACGGCGTAAAGGTTGTTCTCTTGTCTGGAGAACGGAAGGTCGATGGCCTTTCGTGCTGGGCGAATGAACGGATCCCAGTGCTCGTCGTCAATCGACAGCAGAACACGGACCGCATCCGGTTGAGCCTTCTGCATGAATTGGGACATCTCATCATGCACGTGCCGGCCAGATGGACCCAGAGACAGCAAGAGCAGGCGGCGTTCCGATTTGGAGCGGCGTTCCTGGCTCCTGCGACTGCGATCGCAAAGGACCTGGGAGTGCACCGAACGCGCCTCAGCCTGTACGAGTTGCAGCAACTTCGTGGGGAATATGGGATGAGTGTGCAAGCGCTCATCTATCGGTGCAAGGACCTTCGCATCATTGCGCAGTCCGTCGCAGCAACCACGTTCGCATCTCTCCGCAAGCGGAGAATGATGGACAAGGAGTTCGGAGAGAAGCTCCCCGTCTATGAGCCGCTCAAACTCGAACGTCTGGTCATTCAGGCAATTCAAGAAGATCTCATGTCGGAGTCGCGTGGGGCAGAGCTCTTGAAGACGTCCGTCAGAGAACTGAGGAAGAAACTGTCCGTGGGGGATGGCAGTGAGCGTTCTGGTTCTTGATACATGTACGTGCATCGACCTGTACGAGGGTGAACTTCTTGATCGGCTCGTGTACATCGGCGATGATGTCTTCGTCCCTGACGTCCTGCTTGCGGAGCTCACTGATCCCCCCGGAACAGTATTACTGCAGGCAGGTTTGCAGATCACAATCCTCGAGCCTAGGTATGTCGTTGAAATCGAGGCTCTTCTGGAGGGTCATCCCGGGACATCGGTGGTTGATCTCTTTGCCCTGCAATGCGCGCGACAGTCGAGCGGCATCCTGGTTACGGGGGACCGTCGCTTGCGTGCCGCCGCTCAACAGAGAAATGTGGTAGCGCACGGAGTGCTTTGGATCCTGGATGTGATGATTGCACGAGGGGTTGTGAAGCCGAGCGAAGCGAAACGTGCCCTCGAGAAGATGCTTGCGTCCGGGAGCAGATTGCCGAAGCAGGAATGCGAGAAACGAATTGCTCGGTGGAGTGAACGGTGAAGAAGGTATTAAGTAGGAAGTGGGAAGTAGTTAGAATCTGGTTCCGTGTCAATCTGTGCAATCTGTGGAAGTCTTCTCGATCCGGTGTTATGAAGACGAACACGGATGACACAGATAAAAGCGGATGGGCACGGAGGGAGGATTCTTTCGCACTTTGAGATCGCATTTTGCGACCTGAAACAGCACTAGCACACGTGGCGCTCTTCGCTCCTCTGCGTCGAGTAATAGCACATTCAATCCTCCGTTACGGCTGTAGCGTCCTCTGCGCCTTAGTCCCGAAGGGACCCCTTTGGGGCGTCATTCTTTGAACATCGGGGTTACAAGCAGAGCACGGATTACACAGATGAAGGCGGATGACCGCGGAGGGACAATAGGATGGGGAGGACAAGCTGAAGCTTGTCCAACGTTGCGGGCCTTGCACCCTCTGCGTCCTCCGCGTGCCAATCTTTGAACACCGGTGATGGAAGCGGAACACGGATGACACGGAGGGAGGTGGATGTGTATCCCATATTTGTTTGACGAATCCTTTTGGAACCCTGTTTTTCCCTCTCTATCTTATCGTTCGTTCATTTGCTGAAGGGGGATAGAATGTCCGTTGCTCACACCATTGCAGCTGACACCATCGAACAACGCATTGTTGAAGTCAGAGGTACGATCTCTAAGGTGCCAATCTGGCACCTTAAAGAGACCAACACGACGAGCATATCCGCGCGATCTTCGAGGCCATCCGGCAACTCATCGGTCCCGATCCAGCAGGAGAACGGAGGACGATCGGATATTGACTCTTCATATACCAAAGTATATATTTGTATACAATAGTATATGAATAAACGG
>JBFYQI010000314.1:0-2604 GCA_041302875.1 Ignavibacteria bacterium | reverse complement strand
CGTCCCGGCCGTCGCGATCTTCCGACTCCATAACAGGCGTCAGCCTGGCGTCGCACCCCCCCAGGCCGAGCCGATTATCGACTAGGGAATTGCGGAATCTTTTTTCGCCGCCTGCTGTTCACACTTACGGCACCTCACTCAACAGAAAGGCAAAAAGCCCATGCGTTCCTGGTCGTCGCTGTTGTTTGTTTTCGCACTCGTACTTTTTGCGGCCGGATGCGCCGAAGAAGAATCCACTGCTCCCTCGAATACCGCGCCACCGCTTCCCCTCATCCAGATCAAACCTCCCACGTCGACTGCAGAACCTGCGATCCAAGCGACGTACTATGTCCAGGCGATCAATGGATTGCTGATCTATCCAAGCCTATTCCAGGGAATGCAGCCGACGGCGAATGGAGGAACGTTCACCTGGACGATAGCGCAGGGGGAATTGACGATCACGATGACTGCCGTGCGCCAGGCGGATGGGACGTTTGCATGGACGCTGAAGCTGAATGGCATAACGGCACAGGAAGAAACGTTCGAGAACTTCACATGGATGAGCGGAACGACAAGTTCTGATGGCAAGACCGGATCTTTTGATTTCTTTGAGGAAGGGACGACGTCAAAATCGGCTTCGCTTCAGTACACCGTCAGCGCATCAGGTGTGATCAATGCTACCCTCCGCCTCTACGATTCCGTAGGATCGGTTTACGGCAAGTATGTTGGAGTCGGCAATCCGGACGGCTCTGGTTCGATCGATGTCTATGAAGGAGAATTGCTTCGAATATACCGTGCGGTGTGGCTTGCGAATGGATCGGGGACATGGACGACGTACGACGTTGAGGGGCAGGTGACGGATACGGGTTCGTGGACCTGATCGACAGTTTGCTGTAAGAATTCAAGGGCCGGCTTAAACTTCGACGCCTTCAGTCCTGTCCAAGTCTTGTACACGAACAGGAGGAAGGACCATGAAACGAGTGATGGTTGTGGTTATTGTACTGATGACAGGTGTTGCTCTCGTGTGGGCGCAGCCGGCGCGTCAGAAAGGGCCCGAAGGCCGGATACTTCAGAAGATGAATCTGGCCGAGGAGCAGCAGAAGCAGGTTGCGGACCTGGGACTTGAGATGGCGAAGAAACAGATCGCTTTGAAATCGAAGCAGGCGACGGCGCGCGTGGAATTGCGTCAGTTGCTCCGCGAAGAGAAGATGGATCGTGCGGCGATCGAGAAGAAGACGAAAGAGATCGCCGCCTACGCCGTCGATGAAAAGATGATGAAGTTCGACCACTGGAGCACCGTCAACAAGCTTCTGACGCCGGAACAACAGAAGACCTGGAAACATGTTCTGCTCCGTGCATCGGCTCAACAGCCGGGTCGGAATCGAGATGGCGGACCGGAAATGCGGCAGAAGCGTGGAAGGGGAGCCGTCGTTCCACCGGTGCCCCCCGCGCCGGAACCTTAAGCACTTCGCACTTACGGGAAAAGCATCCGACGGCCGCGTAAAAAACGGCCGTTTTTGTTGTACAGCGGGCACATTTGCACCTTTCCAGCCATTGCCGCATCATATCAAGGTGCACATATACTTCGATCAGGAGGACTCCCAATGCCGGTGTATGACTACCGATGTACCGACTGCAACAAAACGTACGATGTCTATCATAAGAGTCGCGAAATCGCAGAGGACATCGTTTGCCCCTCCTGCGGCTCCCACAGCGCAAAGCGTTTGATGTCCGCTTCGGTGGTGTCCATGGGGAGTGGCGCTTCTTCCTCTTCCTCCTACCAGGCACCATCGTGTGAAAGCGGTGGATGCTGTGGCGGTTCCTGCGGACTAAACTGAGCGGATGGCGATGCACAAATTCTCACCACACAAGGCCGCCGGGCTTGAGAAGGCGGAACGTCATGCGCTTCTTCAGCCTGATGCATTGCTCCGGCGGTTCGGTCTGGCTGAGGGGATGACCTTTGCCGACATCGGTGCAGGCACCGGTTTCTTCTCGCGGGCGGCCGCTGCGATCGTCGGTGCGCAAGGACGTGTGTACGCAGCCGAGATGTCTGCGGACATGATGAGCACATTCCGGAATTTTGGCGTGCCGGAGAACGTTCATCTTGTCGCATCAGAAGAGTACGATTCCAAGATCGACCGAGCCGCCGCTGATCTGACACTGCTCGCCTTCGTTGTTCACGAGAATCACGACATTCCCCGGTTCATCCGGGAGGCAATGCGCATCACACGACCGGGCGGATCGGTCCTTATTGTTGAGTGGAAGCGTCAGAAGGAAGAACATGGTCCGCCCGAGCAGGAACGGCTCGATCACGCGGATCTTCTCCGCCAGTTGGAGGGGCAGAATGTCCGCGAGAGCGGAGAGCTGAATCCTTCCCACTATTTCGTGCATCTCACTGTGTAGAGGATCATGAGCATGAAGATCAAGAAGCCGACGCGAAAAGAGGTTCTGCTGTATGGAATTCCGATGTTGATCGGGGCCGCAGCTGGTTACGCCTACTACTCTTACATCGGGTGCGCGAGTGGGGTTTGCCCCATTACGAGCAATCCGTGGATCAGCACTGCCTACGGAGCGTTGCTCGGCGCGTTGCTGGTACCGTCGCGCAGGAGGAAGGAAGCGGCGGCA
>JBFYQI010000485.1:0-3276 GCA_041302875.1 Ignavibacteria bacterium | reverse complement strand
TTCAGCGCCGCGCTGTAGACAAACATCAGTGCGAGTGAACCCAAAACGATCAGCAACGCCGGGAGCGAGAGGAGGAGATTCAGGAGGATCGCGACGATCGTCGTCACGAGCCAGACCATCGCTGCATCGCGTTTGGTCAATGCGCCGCGCGGGATGGGACGCTCGGGTCGGTTCAACCGATCGATATCGACATCGAAGAAGTCGTTGATGGCGTTTGCCCCTGAAGTCGCAAGCGCACCGGTCATTCCCGCGATGATCGCCTCCGTCCAGTCCGTCAACCGCCCGGCTGCAATGGCCGCCATCGTTGGAATAGCGACAAACGAGATCGCCACGTTCAATGGACGCGTGATCTGAAGGAATCCACGCAGGCGGTCAGAATTCATTGATGAGCCGTATGTGAAGTTTCGCGGTGCTGAATGTGTCCCCCGCTCCCAATGCGAGACTCACGCCGATCAATCCAACCGGAGAGTCCACCCGGATGCCGACGCCATATCCGAACTTCGTGTCAGCCTGTTCTGACAGGCCAAGTATCCTGCCGCCGGGAACTGCGAGTGAGGCACCGTCAAGAAAAGCGTACAAAAAGGAACGCTGACCTGCAAGCAAGCGGTATTCGAAACTCCCCCAAATGAACCGTGTGGCAAAGAACTGCCCTTCGCGATATCCACGGAGCGTCGAGGCACCGCCGACACGATCCAGGTCAGAAACATCGAGCGTGGGCGTTCGTTTTTCCCCCCAATGAATCGCCGCGGCGAGAACGTGCCGCTGCGCCACGGCGTAATACCCCGCGACATCCATCGTGGCGGTTTGCGTCGTGAATCGGTCCGAAGCTCCCGCGACGGACGTCGTGCCCTTCGTCCCCATCCGGTAGGAGGTCTCGTAGAGAAAGCCGGAAGTCGGGGTCACAAGATCATCCCGGCTGTCGAAACGCAAACGCCCGCCGAAGTTGACGACCGTGCTCCGCGGAACGGTCCGAGTGCCGAACCCGTCGCTGGGGACAATCGCCATGCGCTCGACCGCCACCCCTACACTCCATCGATCGTCAAGGGAGATCTCCAACTCCAACCCCACCTGCTGCCGCACGAACGCAGAATCCTGCTGGCGTTGGTGCAACGATGCGGCCGCGAAAAGCGGAATCCCGAACAACCACGGTTCCCGATAGCGGAGGGAAACCTCCTGTGTCGATTGCGATTCCCGGTACCATCGCACTTCGAATTGCCGAGCCGTCCCGAACAGGTTTCGCAATTGGACGTGAAGCAGCCCGGTGAGATATCCAGTGCCATCCGTTGCGGACGACGGAACATAGCCGAGCATTCCGTCGAAGCGGTTCGGCGATCCCTCGCGCACACGGATGAGCAAGCCGGCGCGGCGATTCCGGTCGAAGAACAATTCCGGTTCGGCCACTTCGGCAAACAACCCGAGGCGAACGAGCCGCCGCCGGAGTCTCTCGGCGAGTTGCGGTGTGTAGCGCGCTTCTCCTGAGAGCCGGGCTTCCCGCACGATCACACCCGTCCGCGTTTCCGTATTTCCCTCGACGGCGATCTCCGACAGCGTCGCATCAGGGCCCGCATCAAGGTGCAGAACCACATCGACGGAGTCGTGAGCGCCGTGCGATGTGAACCATAATCGCTCCACCGCCACCGTCGCCATCGGATATCCCAGCGATTCGAGTCGTTCCAGCATCCGACCGATCTCCCCCTCAAGCAGGTCATCGGAGAACGGCTCTCCGGTCAGGTCGTTGATGGATCCCGCGATCGATCGCATAGCCGATGGATCTCCGGTCAGTGTCACCGACCGAATGGCGTTCGCCCGCCCTTCCGAGATGTGCACCATCACGGTCTTCTGCTCTCGATCAGCATGAATCCGCACGGAATCCACCGTCGCCCGGAGATACCCCGCCCGGCGGTACCAATCCACGATCCGCTGAACATATTGAGCGATCGACACGCTATCAACGGTCGCCAGCGTTCTTCCGAGACTCTCAAGTTCCGCAACATGCGACGCGCCCGCACCGCTCACCTGCACCACAACAGGTCCTTGTCGCTCCTGCGCCTCACAGCGCGGCAGGGTGTTCAGCGCCAGCAGGATGAAAACGAGAAAGCCAGCCCGACACCCGGTCAGACTGGCTTGCCCCGTCGAGCGTTTTTCGCACACCGTCAACGGATACGCCCCCACAGATCGGTCGTCGGATACCGCAAGCGATAGTCACCAAAGCCCGACTCGTCGACAAAGATAAACTGACGATTCTGCTCGTAATAATACCAGACCTCGTAGGGACGCCTGTCCGTCTCGAACGGATGACGTTCGACGTTTTCCGGCGGTCCGAACCGGATGAACACCATCCCCATGTCGGTGCGCCATCCTTCCATGTAGTGTGCGAAGTGCTCGTTGGCGTAGGCGACACGACCGTAGTACTCCTGCATCAGCTCGTTCTGCGGTGTGCGCGGATCGGGATCCCGTTTTTTCCAGAATGCCAGCAGGCGTTCCTTCTGCTCTTCCTCCGTTTCCCCTGCCTCCATGTACTCGATCTCCGATTCCTGCGCGATGTACCGAAGCTGCGCGATCGCCTTGGAGACATCCTGAATGCTCGGGGGAAGTTCGGGCCAGCCAACGGAAAACGCGCGCGCGATCTCCAGCCTGGTCGAGGAAGAATCCGGCACCCCGATCGGGACGATGCGCACGATCAAACGATACTGCCCAGCCTGCGGCGGCAGAGAGTCCACATTCCAGATCACGACGGTGGTTCCGTCATCCACGCGTTCATTCCGGGTGCTTGTCAACACCGCCTCGCCCTGCGCATTCACGATGAAGTACGTGAGCGCGACTGTATCGAGCGAACGGCGTTTGTACAGCTCGAAGAACAGATAGAAGCGGTCCATGCCCATCCCGAAGACGTTGTTCACGTTGGGAACAACGCTCGTGCGATCATCTGTTCGCGAGACCCGGCTGGCGAACAGGAGATCGCTCGCCGCCAGCGAATCCTTCTGCAAATCCCGGATGACCACCTCGCGCCGGAGAGTCGTCGATCGTCGGGATTCACCGTCGACGATCTGCATGATGTATTCATACGTCCCCGGCGGTACCAATCCGGTAAGGGAACGGAGATGCGAAAACCGGTTCGAGACCGTCTGCGCGTATTCCGTCACACGAAGTTCCAGGCTTTGCGCGCGCTGCCATGCGACCGCTCCATCAGCTGCTTTCAACTGCGCGGAGAGCTCGAACCGTGAGACATACGAGTCCTCCTTCGCGAGGAACGTGAGCTCGCTGTAGGGGATCTGC
>JBFYQI010000391.1:0-5572 GCA_041302875.1 Ignavibacteria bacterium | reverse complement strand
TTCATTTCGGCGAAGCCCGCCCTCTGGAACGAGGACATCGGAAAGAGTTGACGGATGGCATATCAGATCGAAATGATGCGCACGGCCGTTGCACTCGCCGTCGAGAATGTTCGGTGTGGCGAAGGGGGTCCATTTGCGGCGATCGTCGTAAAGGAAGGGCGCATTCTCTCCCGTGGAACGAACCGCGTGACGACCGCGAACGATCCCACCGCGCACGCGGAGGTCGTGGCGATCCGGGAGGCATGCAGGACGCTCGGAAGTTTTCAACTGGAGGGGTGCGAGATCTACACCACATGCGAGCCCTGCCCCATGTGTCTCGGCGCCATCTACTGGTCGAGAGCGGACCGGGTGTACTTCGCCTGTACGCAAGCGGATGCGGCCGCAGCCGGCTTCGACGATTCGTTCATCTACCAGGAGATCAGCATTCCCCCGGACCAGCGGAGGATTCCCATGATCCAGCACCAGCGAACGGAGGGACTCGCGGTCTTCGAAGCGTGGGAGAAGATGGAAGGGAAGGTGAGGTATTAGGAATTGCGGATTGGGGATTGCGGATTGCGGATTAGATTTGGAAATGTTGGACAAGCTTCAGCTTGTCTTCATCGCATATCGAAGCTGGGAGTGGGGAATCAGTATCTCCGGACCTTCGGGTCGATCTTCGTCGACCAGGCATCGATGCCGCCCGAAAGATTGTGAACATCGGTGAAGCCCTGGTAACGCAGAAACGCGACCGCATGCTGACTGCGGATGCCGCTGTGGCAGAGCACAATGGTCTTCCGATTCGGGTCGAGTTCTTGAAGGCGCTTCGGTAATTCCCCCAAAGGGATCAACGTCCCCCCAATATTCGCGATTCTGTACTCATTCGGCTCCCGGACATCCAGCAGTATAAAATCCTCCTTCGCATCTTTCAATTGCTTCAAATGAAACACATTCACATCGTTCATCGCGCTTCCTCAGGTGTGAGAACATTCTCGCCTCCCGCTTGAACTTCTCAACAACGCAACGAGATCCATTGTTCCTCAGCCGACGCAGTTACCCCAGCCGCCGCAAGATCATCCGGTTCTGATGGTTGCAGATGTCCTTCCCCTCCGGAGTGAAGAGGTAGTCGATCCGGTCCTTGTAGAATTCTGCGATCTTGCCACGAACCATCTTCAGCGTGCTGTTCAAGAACTTGTTTTGTTCGGTGAACCCTTCGCCGAGCACTGCGACCGCCGAGGGGAGCCATCGTTCCGGGAACATGCCGGCGTATTCGCCTCCCGAGCGATAGGCCCCAACCTGTTGTTCCAGAAGCCGCAACACGGCGTCCTCCCCTTCCGGCGTGGCCAACGTGATCCCGTTCTCACGAACGTAGCGAAGCACCGCATCTTTATTCGGCACGAGCAGCGCGGCCGTATAGGGGGACTGATTATTATAGAGCATGACCTGGTCGATGTAGGGGGAATGGCCGACCAACGCCTCTTCGATCCCTTCGGGACTGTACTTCTCTCCGTCGTGGGCGATCAGCAGGCTTTTCGCACGGCCGAGCACGTACAAGAAATTATCTGCATCAAGATATCCGAGATCGCCGGTATACAACCAGCCATCGCGGAGCGTCTCCGCCGTTGCGCGCTCATTCTTCCAGTATCCCATCATGACATTCTCACCGCGGACGACGATCTCTCCCTTCTCCCCGACCGGCAACGCGCGTCCTGCTTCGTCACAGATCTTCACTTCGAGATCCCGGACGATGGACCCGGAGGAACCCAACTTGTGCCGCTTCGGCACGTTGGCCGAGATGATCGGCGCGGCCTCGGTCAGTCCGTATCCCTGATACATCGGGATCCCGATCGCGTAGAAGAACCGCTGCAGCTCGATATCGAGCAACGCCCCTCCGCCAATGAAGAATTGCAGCCGTCCGCCAAAATTGGCACGGATCTTCTTGAACAAGATCATATCGAAAAGGCGGTATTGCACCCGCTGCATGATGCTCGCGTTCTTTCCGCGGTCCCATCCGATCCCGTTATATGCGATCGCGTTCGCCATCGCGCGTTCGAACAGCCGCTCGACCTTCTCTCCTTTTTCCCTGATCCCTTTTTCGATGTTCTTCCGGAAATTCTTGGCGAGCGCCGGTACGCTGAGCAAGAACGTCGGACGCACTTCGCGGATGTTGACCGGAATATTCTTCAACGTGTCCATCGGCGTCTTCCCCAACTGGATGGACGCCATGCTCGCACCGTTCGCCATGAGGGTGTAGATGCCTGCCGTGTGGGCAAAGGCATGATCCCACGGCAGAATGAGCAAGGAACAATAGGATTCGGGAATTGGCAGGAGCGCAGTCGCCTGCTCGACATTTGCCGTGTAGTTCCGGTGCGACAACATGATGCCTTTCGGGTCAGCGGTCGTGCCGGATGTGTAGCAGATGTTCGCCGCATCCCCCTCTTTGATCGTGCGCCATCGCTCCTCAAACTCCGAGGCGTGCGCCAACAGAAACGCCTTTCCACGCGCAAGTAGATCATCGAAGGCAAGCTCGTCCTGAGCGGCGTCCGCCGGGCCGTCAAGCAGGATGGTCTTCTCCAGGCTTGGGAGGTCCTTCTTGATCGCCGCGATCTTCGCCGCCTGAGCCCCCGAGACCACAACCATTCGGCATCCGGAATGCGCCAGCCGGAACTTCAGGTCGTTCAGTTCTTCGATCTTGACGGACAGCGGAACGTCGATCGCTCCCGCGAACATCATTCCAAGCTCCGCAACAACCCAGTCGTTCCGCCCTTCCGAGATCAACGCCAGCCTGTCCCCGTGTCGAATGCCGATGCTCATCAATCCCGCCGCGCACTGATGCACGCGGGTTTGCGCTTCCTTGTAGGTCGTCGGTTGATAGGAATCGGCACGCTTCTCCCAGAGGAGGACGTTGGAGCCGTAGCGGGAAACGGAGTTCTCGAAGAGATGCGGGATGGTTCGGGGGGATGAGGGCATGGCCGTTAGCGATTGGCGGTTCGTTGTTGGTTATTTGGTCCAGAGGCGGACCTGGTTGCGGCCGCCGCGTTGGGCTTCATACAGTGCTTCGCGTACGGCAAGGAGCAGATCGCGTTCGGTCTTTCCGTGCAGCGGGAACACGGCCGCCCCAACGCTCACGCTCGTTTGAATTCCTTTTCCTGCATACGTTCTGTCTGCGATGCGCTTGCGCAAGTCTTCGGCATAGACCATCGTCTCGTCCACGGAGGAATGAGCGCGCAGAACGATACACTCATCGAACCCATATCGTCCGGCGACATCCATGGGCCGCTGCGAGACCCGGATCTCATCCGCCACCTCGCGCAGTGTATGCTTCGCCGAATCGGCACCGTATGTCAGGGCGATATGCTTGTAGTTGTCGATGTCGAGCAACAGCAGGCCGACCTCTTCCCCGACTTCTTCGCCTCTGGCCAGTGTCTCCTGCAAGCGATCCAGGAACGCGGGATATTTCTTCAATCCCGTCTCGTGATCGATGGTGTCCAGGTGGAGATTTTCCTCGAATTGCCGGGACTTGTGCAGTGCGAGCGCAGCGAAATCAGCGAATGCCTGGAGCATCCGGATTTCCTCCGTCGCAAAGGATCGCGGCGAGGCGCTGTCGACGTGAAGAAATCCCAGCGCCCGATCGTCGACCATCATCGGCACACAGACACAGGATGCAAAAGGATGCTCGAGCGCGACCTCCGCGGCCCGCTCGGGGGATTGGGCGGCATCCTCGATCAGAAGCGGTGCGCCGGTCCAGAGCAACCTGCCGATCGGTCCCGTCGCAAGTCGCCGCTGGTATTCCTTCGCGAATGTGTGAGAAATACCATGCGAAATGGCGATGTGGAGATATTCGGTGGAAGGATCAACAACGATGATGGCGCACGATCGACAGGCCGTGAGCCGCGTGATCCGATCGACCACCAAGGCAAATACTTTCTCGTGCTGGTTGGTCGACCGGAGGAGGGCCAAGCCCTCCGTGACAAAATGCATGCAGTCGTCGGTCTTCATGATGCTCACCTCCATGTCGTGATGTGAGTATCGTGCCTCCGTCGCCCCTTGGTGTGCCTTCTATCGATCCCCTACCGGCTGATTTCCGATCCCCTTCTTCTTCATCACGCGCTCGATCTCCTCCATACTGCGCGGCGCCTGGAGCGAAAGGACCTTCGGCCCCTCCGTCGTGACGAGAACATCGTCCTCGATCCGGATGCCGACATTCCAGTACCTCTCATCGCACGGACTACCGGCTGGGATGTACAGACCCGGTTCGATTGTCAAGACCATGCCTGCCTTCAGAGGCGCACCCATCACCCCCACATCATGGACCTCCAACCCGATGGGATGGCTGACGCCGTGCGGGCAATACTTGCTGAGCCCTTTCGCGTCGTTGATGATGCCGAGTTCCATGAGACCTTGCGCCAGCACTTCATATGCTTTCTTCTGAGCCGCATTGGCCGATGCGCCGACCACCATTTCGTGGATGGCGGCCTCTTCCGCTTCCAAGACGATCGCGTAGATCGCGCGCTGTGCTTCGCTGAATGTGCCATTCACCGGAATCGTACGGGTCACATCCGCCGAATAGCCGCCGAACTCCGCCCCGATGTCCATGAGCACGACATCGCCATCCAGCATCTCGCGGCGATTCGCCTCATAATGGAGTATCTGCGAGTTCGGTCCAGAGCCGACGATGGAGGGAAATCCTGTATACTCCGCTCCCAACCGGGCGAAGCAGTACTCGATCACTGCCTGGAGTTCGAATTCCTTCATGCCCGGTTCACAACTCTTGAACGCCTCGATCTGGGCCGCGGTCGTCGCATCGATCGCCGCTTGCAGCAACGCGATCTCCGCGGGAGACTTGATGCTCCGCATTTCGGACAGCACGGAATTCAGATTCTTGAGCTCGAGGTCTGGATACTTCGCCTTGAGTTCATTCCTGATCTCGCGCGAGGTGACGAACCGCTTCCCCGAGACCGGATCATTGACAACCTCCGGAAGGGAGTGAGCATAGTACAGGGTTTTCTTCGCGGCGATGGCACGCGCAAACACCTCGCTGAACTCTTCGTGCGGAAGAGCTGCGCTCAGGGTCCCTTCTGCACCAAATCCGAGTTCTTTCATCGCGCCTTCAACGCCGAGCCGGTCTCCGGTCCATTGCGAGGAACCGCCGGTGACGAACAGGATCTCCCGAACGATCCGGTTGTCCTTCAGGGTCAGTCCGGAGGGGACGAGGACCAATGTCGCTCCCCACTCGTCGCATCCTGTGAGATACAGGAAGTTTGAGTTCTGCCGGTAGCGATAGTTGACATCGCCATTGCGCTGGTCGGTGTCGTTTGCGCGGAACACGGCGATGGAGGAGGAGTCCATCCGGCTCAGCACCGTCGCGCGGCGTGCACGATATTCTTCGGGAGAGATCGCGGGACGGCTTGCCCAGGTCGTGCTGCTCAGGAGTAAAAGCGCAACGACGAGTCGGGCACTCTGTGTTCGTCGTGATATCATCGTTCAATTCAGAAGTTTGATGACATTCTTGGATGTGGTGGTCATCAGCTGGGCGCCGCTTTGCGCACCTGAGAACGTTTGCGTCACTTCGGAATCCGTTGTCGCGTCGTACTCC
>JBFYQI010000374.1:0-3166 GCA_041302875.1 Ignavibacteria bacterium | reverse complement strand
GCTTGTCGACCTTGGTTGGGTCGAGCCGACTCCGTTTTTGATGAGTCTCTCAAGCCTCTTTGTGGTGTGGGCGATGCTGGGGTTCGGTGCGTTCACGGTCCTTCCGATCGCGCATCATGTGCTGTTTCGCAGTATGAACGAGGGGGCGATCGTCATCGATAACCGCGGGCATATCGTGGATATCAATGTCCGTGCGCTCGCGTTGCTGGGCGCGACCCCGAATATCATGGGAGAGACGGTCGAAGCCCTGAGCCCGTTCCTGCCGGAACTTGATCGATTCTTCGAGCCAGCGGTTACGCTCCAACGGGAGATCGAGCTTACGGGGAAGGAATCGATCTGGGTTGAAGTGAGCATGACGCCATTGATCGACCGGGCCGGCATACGGGTCGGTTCACTCCTCGCTCTGCGCGACATCACGGACCGGAAGAAAGAGGATGAGCGGCGGACGTTGTTGATGAAGGAGGTGCAGGCCGCCTTGGCAAACGTCCGTACGCTGAGCGGATTGCTCCCGATCTGCTATCACTGCAAGAAGGTCCGGGACGACAAGGGGTACTGGAAGCAGGTGGAATCGTATGTGACGGAACAGACGGGATCGAAGTTCTCCCACGGCCTTTGCCCATCTTGTTTCACCGAACTGTATCCGGAGGTGGCGCGGAAACAGCGGGAACGGCAACAGCGGAGTTGATCGTCGCTCGATGGAAATCCTGAATCGAAATATCTACATCACCGTACTGGCGGTCTCGCTCCTGATGACCGTTGCCTTGTCGGTCATCGTGAACCGGCGAAGGGAATTCCCCGGTCGACGCCCGTTTGTGGCGATGGTCATCACGGTCTCGGTGTTGCTGATCATCACGATTCTCCAGACGATGGTGAGAGACGAAGAGAGCCTTCTCCGCTGGGCGCGTGCGGCCTTGATCCCGGGTTCTTTCATCGCCCCGTTCTGGTGCATGTTCGCGATCCGCTTCGCGCGAGCAGACCGTTCGATGCCTGCCACTCTCGTGCTGCTGATGATGTTCATTCCTGCAGCGGTCACCGCGTCGGTCCTGCTGAACGCACCCCCGGGAGCGGTCTACGCCCACACCTGGCTGGTCGACACACCGATCGGTGCGATGATGGAATACCGGGCGGGTCCCCTCTTCTGGGTGAATACGTACTACGCGTATGCCGTGTTCTTCGTCGGAACGATTGTTTTCATTCGCACGGCATTCCGGGTCCATCGCGTGTACTTGCGCCAGGGGATCACGTTGACCGTCGCCGCGCTGATTCCATTCCTGACCGATCTGGTGTTTGTGTTCAACATCGGAGGATTGCCGCGTGTGAACCTGCTTCCCGTGGCTCTGAGTCTGAGCACGATGATCATCGCGCTGACCATCGGCCGCCTCGGATTCTTTCACGTCCTGCCGGTGGCGCATGGATTGCTCTTCCGCAACCTCACCGACGGGGCAGTCGTGATCGATTTCGAGGGACGCATCGTCGAGGCCAATCAAAGCGCGTATGCGCTCCTGGGAATGACCAGGGGAAGCAAAGGATCGCCCGCGCGGAATCTTCTGAAGGCCGTCCCGGATGTCGAGCGATTCCTCGACGCACCCGAACGGATCCAGGAAGAGATCGAACTTCGGTCTGCCGAACCGATCTGGGTCTCGCTTGCCTCTGTGCCGCTCGTCGGCCGGAGGGGAAAGCCGGTGGGTCGGTTGATCACCGTGCATGACATTACGCATCGAAAACTCGTACAACAGGAGCAGGAACGCCTGCTGGCGGAGTTGCAGGACGCGCTGAACAACGTCCGCACCCTTCAGCATCTGTTGCCGATTTGCGCCAATTGCAAGAAGATCCGGGATGACAAGGGGTATTGGACACAGGTAGAGGCATACGTGATGGAACATACGGACGCCAGGTTCTCTCACGGCGTATGCCCCGAGTGCTTCAAGCTCCTCGCTCCCGGCGAACAGTACCCCGAACCACCAAGCGAGTCATGAACATGAGCACCTCGTATGCATTGACGAATCCCCTGTCCGTTCTCCTCGACAAATCCCGCGAACAATTCACACGCGCCGATCTGCTAAAGGTCATCGAGTCGCAGAAGATCGAGCGTATCGTGTTTCATTACACCGCGCTCGACGGCAAGTACAAGGAACTCAAGATCCCCGTTGCGAGTCGCCTGCAGGCAGAACGGGTTCTCGCCGATGGCGAACGTGTGGACGGCTCGTCGTTGTTCAAAGGAATGGTCGATACGGCGGTCTCGGACCTGTATGTCGTCCCCGTCTACAAGTCGGCATTCCTCAATCCGTTCGTTGACGGCAGCCTGGATTTCACCTGCCGCTATCTCACGCGCGATGGCGTGCTCGCATCGTTCGCGCCGGACACCATCCTGCATAATGCGGCGGCGCTGTTCCGGAAGAGCACGGGGATGGAACTCCAGGCATTGGGAGAATTGGAATTCTTCCTCCTCTTTGACCACGAGAACCCGCTGTTCGTCCCGAAGAAGCAGCGCGGATACCATGCTTCCGCCCCCTTTCTCAAGTCCGGCACCATTCTCGACGAAATGGTTCGTTACATCGTACAGATCACCGGCAGTGTGAAATATGCGCATAGCGAGGTCGGATCCATCGAACGCCTGCGCAGCAATCTGGATGAGATCAAGGATAAACAGGGGGAGCAGCTCGAGATCGAATTCCTTCCCGCACCGATCGAGGATGCGGCGGATTACCTCGCACTTGCACGGTGGCTCATCCGCAATGTCGCCTACAAGCATGGTTGCGTCGCAACATTCACGCCGAAGTTGGAGGAAGGAATCGCCGGCAACGGCATGCATATTCACATGGAGGCGGTGAAGGAGGGCAAGAACGTCATGACTACGCCGGACGGGAAGCTTTCCGACACGGCGCAGAAGATCATCGGCGGCCTCTGCACATACGCGGATTCGTTGACCGCGTTCGGGAACACCGTTTCCTCCGCCTACTTACGATTAGTACCGAACCAGGAAGCGCCGACCCGCGTTTGCTGGAGCGACATGAACCGAAGCGCGATGATCCGCGTCCCGCTGGGCTGGTCAAATCTCAACGACCTGGCGAAGCGTCTCAATCCGCAGCAGAAGGAGGACGTCTCCCAGCCCAGCGGACGACAGACCGTCGAACTGCGCAGTCCGGATGGAAGCGCAATCGTGCAT
>JBFYQI010000284.1:0-8183 GCA_041302875.1 Ignavibacteria bacterium | reverse complement strand
ATCTTCTCCTCCTGATCCTGCTTCGTCGAATCAGTGGACTTCACCTTCATTTCAAAATTGTTCGATACGCCCATGGAGCCGACGAACGAATACTTCGGAATCCGGTCGCCGTACACCTGCTTGCTGTACGTCAGGCCCACGGTCGGAGAGAGTGTATGGCGGAATGCGGTGATGCCGAAAACCTGCGGCTGCATCATCCCGAAGAGGCGCGTGCTCCCGGAGAGTCCCGCAGAAATGCGGCCGGCTGCACGACGGCTTGTGCTGTCCCGGAATGCGAACGCTGTTCGGGCGGCATCGACGGTTGGAATGTCGTACTGTCCAAATTCGCGACTATCCTCGAAGTTCAGCGACGGCGTCACCGTGACGCGGCCGAGTTTTGGAGAAACCGAAACGGAGACGAATTGCCGCAGGGCTTGCGTGGCGTCTTGTTGATACTCCTTGAGCTGAGTGTAGTCGGTCGCTCCGGGGGCAAGGACCGAATCCCTCCGTTGCGTCTTGGTGCGACGATTGGAGAATGAAGCGCTATAATCCAACCCGAGCATCTCGAGCATCGATGCACTTTCGCTCGATCCGCCGGTCAGTCCGCGGGAGCGGGACTTGGACTTGAAGGGGAAGATGCGATTCTGCGTGAAGGAGATGTTGGGAATCGCTTCGCTGAGGTTCCCTGTGCTTAGGTTCTGTTGTCGAGAGATGTTGACGCTCAGCGTTCGGTTGGAGGATTCCCAGGTCTTCCAATATGTCGCATTCGAGAAGATGTCCTGTGACAGGATCTCCGTGAGATTGGTGCTGTAGTTGCGAAGATAGTTTGCGCTCGTGAAGGTGAAGTTGACATCCAAGCGAGAGGAGGGCGTCAGTTCTTGTCCGTGAACCCAGGAAACGTAGTAGTCCTGCTGCTCGTTGTAATCCGGATCGCTCCGCTCGCCGATGTGCTTCTGTGTGATCCTTGCATCCAGCCCGCCTGAGAAGTTGTATCGCAGGCGATATCGGAAGTTCGAACGATTCTCCCATCCTCCACGCGTGTAATAGCTGAACGCTGTGGCAAAATCAAGATAATCGTTGATGGCCCAATAATACCCAAAACGGCTGAAATACTTGCCGCGCTGATTATCCTCGCCGTACACGGGGGGGATGATACCGGATGCACGCCCCCCCTTGCTGGGAAAGACGCCAAAGGGGAGCGCGAACAGCGGAACGTCCGCAATGTAAAAATAGACAGGCTCGGCAACAACCTGGTCCCGCACGTAGACCTTCATCCTTGGACTGGCGAAGTAGAAATGCGGGTGAGGAGCACTGCACGTGGTATAGCGCCCATTCGCGACATAGAGAACATCCGGCTCGACCTTCTTGATCTCGCCGCCACGGTAGAATCCTTCATCCATCTCCGTCGTACCGACGGTGATCTTCCCTTTTCGCGTGCGGAAGTTGTACCGGATGAGGTCGCCGTTGTAGTCTTCCCCCTCATCCCGAAGAATCGGCCGTCCGATGGTCGTATCGCGCTTTGTCGTGTCCTGCACGCCGTACGCCGTCAGGGTTGCGTCTTCCCAGTTGAGGCTGACGCGTTCTGCCTTCAGTCCTATGGCCTGGTAGTTGGTCTCCCCTTTGCCATAGAGATCCATTTGCCGGGCCTTGACGGTGAAGATGATCGAGTCCACCGCAGAGTATGTCACGATGGTATCGATGTTTGCTCGCGCCGTGTCGATCGCCGCCGCGGCGAGCGTATCCGGCTGGAGCAGTTCCTGCCCCACTCCTACGGAGGAGCACAGCAACGCAAGCAGGAGCAACGCCGGAACTCTCATGAATCTCGCAACGGGAATAAGTGGTCGATAGGGGAAGATAGGAAAAAATCAGGAGCGGTTTTTCGCGATGACGAGCTTGTGCATTGCCGCGATATGTGCAGGTCCTGTTCCACAACATCCACCAAGAATATTGACGCCCAGACGAAGCAGTTGTTCCGCCATTGGCGCGATGATCTCGGGGGTTTGGACATAGACAGCGATGCCATCCACCCATTCCGGAAGGCCTGCGTTCGCCTGGGCAGCGATCGGCCTGTCGGTGAGAGGGCGCATTTCGGCGACGATCTCGATCATCTCGTCGTATCCCTTCCCGCAATTCGCGCCGAGCACATCCGCACCCGCATCGGTCAGACGCTGAATCGCCGTTCCCGTATCGACACCCCACATCGTCCGCACTCCGGCATTCCCCTTCTCGAACGTCCTCGGTGCGGCGACGGGTAATCCTGTACGTTCCTTGGCGGCGCGGACAGCGATCTCGGCCTCCTCCACCGCCATCATCGTCTCGACGAAAAAGATATCCACGCCTCCTTCTGCAAGTGCTTCCGCCTGCTCTGCGAAGATCGCATAGGCATCGTCCAGCGTCCGATCGCCTAAGGGTTCCAACAGATCGCCCGTTGGCCCGATGGAACCAGCAACGAATTTCCCGGGTGGACACGCCGTCCGCGCATTTGCTGCCGCCGCCTTGCAGAGTTCGGACACACGGTCCTGTACTCCATGCATCGCGAGGCGTGAGCGAGTCCCGCCGAACGAATTCGTCTCCACAAGATCGGAGCCAGCGTTGAAGTAGTCTCGGTGAATCGCCTGGACGATCTCAGGATGCGTCACGTTGAAGAGTTCAGGACATCCCCCCGTCGGAAGTCCACGCTTCTGGAGTTCTGTTCCCATCGCGCCGTCGGAAAGAAGGACGCGGCCGGAGGAGAGGAGGAAGAGAAGGGAATTGGGTGAGTTGGGCATTGGGAGATTGAGGAAAGGAAAATGGTGAATGGAGATTTGTGATCTTTGATTGTTGATTTGTGATTGGGGGATCGATAGGGCTTACTCATATCTCCCATATTGTTCGGCGAGGGGGAGGAGGAGCTCGATGTGTTCGGGTGGAGTGTAGGGAGCGATGGAGCACGCCGTGCTGAGAATGTATCCGCCTCCCGGCATTCCGATCTCGAGTCTTCTTCGCACATCTTCCTGAATCGCTTGGATCGTTCCTGCAAGCAGCGTGTTCACCGGGTCGATGTTGCCCTTGATGAATGTTCGTCCGTTCAGGATGCGTTTCGCTTCCGCAAGCTCGACCGTTCCCAGCGGCGGCGGGTCGAGGGTGTCGATGCCGTTGGTTCCCGTCTCCATCATCAGGTCCAACCGGTCTCCGATGCTCCCGCACGTGTGCGTATACACCGGGAGCGTCGTGTGTCGTTGTAGTTCTGTGACCAATCGCTTCTCGAACGGAAGGACGAACTCCCGATAATGCTCGCGCGAGATGAATCCTGCGCCGGCGAACGCGGAAGACACGAGAATCGCATCGACGCCGGCACTCTGCAATTGCTTCCCCAACTCGATCGCTCCGTCCGTCATTCGATCGAGACATGCCTTCACCTTGCCAGCATCAAGCATCATCGCCAGCAGCGCATGCTCGTGGTTCAACAGTTCCAGAAACTGCGACCAGGGAGAGAACACCTCGCCGTGCACCGAGACCTGGTCACCGGTAATTCTGCGAGTCGCGCGAACCGTGTCGAGGTGATGCGGAGGAAAGAAGTCGGCGTCGGATCTCGGCGACTCCTCAAAATCCCAAGTGAAGGGATAGGTGATATCGGTCAGATTCCACGGATCGATATAGAACAGGCGTTCCGGGTCGAGATCTTCGAACGCAGGAAAGTACCGTGAACCGTCTGCCAGGTAGTAGTGCGGATTGTCATCGTGCGGGAGGATGGTGTAGTTCCCGTTCTTCCATCGGACAATCGTTTCTGCCTCGCGATGATCCACCCGCACGACCATACGTTCGTACGCGGGATCTCGTCCGGCAAGATTCACCAGAATGCCATCAAAGCCGTAACGGCGCTGCAGCGCGACAAGTGCCTGAGCGAAGCCTTCAGACGTGAACCAGATCTCTTCCGCCGGAATGCCGGAACAGAGGAAGTAATGTCCGATCGACAGCTGAGACATGACCGGCACACGGTCGGGCTGTCGGAGATGCATCGCTTCACTGACGCGGGATCGTGACGTCATGCGTCCACCTCTTCGATATGGTGCATTGCGACGCGTGCTCAGAATTGCACACGGACCGATACTGTCCCATGCTTCGGCGTGGCAACATCGAATTCCTTTCCGCGAACCGGAATGTCGTTCAATTCCTCTTCCAGGAAATTCGACCGAACGATGCGCTTCGCGTTCCGCGGGAGCGTGACCCGCGCGCGACTTTCCTGGCCGAAGGCATCATACCATTGCATCACCCAATCATCCGAGCCTTCTGCGAGCTTCAGAGTCGTGAGCACGAGATTCTCGGGAGCGATCTGAACGAACGAATGCTTATCGCGGAATGCGCCTTTGTGGGCATCTGTGACCGTCGAAAGCAGCGGATAGTTCACTTCGTATCCGCGTCGGACAAGCTGCGATCGCTGCCAGCGCCCCTCGTGCGGATAGAGAGAATACGTCATTGTATGCTTGCCGCGGTCGGCGGTCGGATCGGGCCACTTCGGCGACCGAAGCAACGAGAGGCGAATCACATTCCCTTTTACGTCATAGCCATACTTCGAGTCACTCAGCACGCTCACACCGTAATCGTCCTGGGAAATGTCCGCCCATCGCAGTGCGGGGACCTCGACCTTCGCCTGTTCCCAGCTATCGCGCAGTTGTGTCGAACGCTGGATCGACCCGAAGGGGATCTCGAACGTCGCAATCGTGTCCTTCACGTTCACGGGGAACGCCACTTTGAGCATCGTTTTGTCCTCCCACCAATCGGCGGCTGTGACAAAGTCGATGCGGTCGAGTCCCGCATAGAGGATGACGTCCTGTGTGAAGAAGCTCGAAGGGAAATCCTCCGTCGGGAATTGCTTCCGGGTTCCGGGCTTGAGAAAATCGCGGTGGAGACGGAGGATCGTGCGGACGGGTCCCAGTTCGAGCACTTCGATGCGACGGAAGGTTGATGGGTAGCTCACGCCGGTGAGTCCGATGTTCCATGCGTCCCAGGCAGCCGGCTTGTCTTCGAGCAGTTGAAGCTCATTCGCGTTGCCCTCGAGCACTTCCCGATTCGTCCGCTTGTCGATGATCGAAGAGATCCAACCGCTAGTCGGGTCGAGCGCGACCTTGAAGAACTCGTTTTCCACACCACCGAAGGTCGACTTCAGCGTTGATGTGTACCTGGCTGGTTTCTGCCGGCGGAGTTCGACGGTCTTGTACCCCATCGACGGAACATCCTTCGCGATGAACAGGATCTCACGCGTGTAGCGATCGGTCCAAACATCCTGTGACGGAAGTTCCTTCCCTTCCCCGTCGAAGATCGCGTACGTGTTCCTGTCACCCCGTTCGAGGGCAACACGCGCAACGTCGGTCCGCGTCCATGACAGCGGATTGAACACCACGATCGCTCGCCCCTTTTTGAACTTCGTCGTATTCACCTGACGGGCGATCGACTGGAGCGCGGAAGAGAGTTCATACGAGCCGATCGCTTTCACGGAATCATACTTCTCCACCGCATCGATATGACTTTCCCGGATGCCGGAGCCGGGGAGGATATCGTGGAACTGGTTGAACATCGCATGTTTCCATGCGTCGAGCACTGCGCCGCGGTCGTACGAATGTCCGGCAAGCGAGGCGATCGTCCCGACCTTCTCAACGGTCGTCAGCAGGGCTTCGCTCTGGCGATTCCCCTTCTTCATCGCCGCCTGGGTGGTGTATGTTCCCTGGTGATACTCGAGGTACAACTCGTCCTTCCAGACGGGGAGTGCCGAGAGGTCGTGTGTGCGGATCCAGTCGAGATATCGCTTCGTGTTGCCGTATTCGATGGTCGGGTACACGACAAGGTCCCGCAATCGATCGATCCGCTGCATCATATCGAGTGAGGGCCCGCCGCCGTGGTCGCCCACGCCGAAGAGCACCATCATTTTCGTCATGCCGGTGTTCGCCTCGAACTGGCGAATCCAGTCGACGAGCTGGAACGGGTTCTTGATCTCGTTCACATAGTCGAACGGGAAGTAGCTGAGCACGCGCGAGCCGTCCGGGGATTCCCACCAGAACAGGCGGTGCGGAAAGACGTTCACCTCGTTCCATCCGATCTTCTGCGTCACGAATGCATCGATGCCCGCCTGCTGATAGAGCATCGGCATATTTCCGTTGTAGCCGAACGAATCGGGATTCCATCCGATCTTCACATCGACATTGAATTTCTCGCGGAAGTATCTCTTCGCATAGAGGAGCTGTCGCGCCCATGATTCACCGCTCGGGAGATTGCAGTCCGGCTCGATCCACATACCGCCCACGATCTCCCACCGGCCGTCCTTGACGCGCTTCTGCATTTTCGTAAACGTATCGGGGTAGAGTCGTTCCATCCAGTCGTAGTACACCGCTGAGCTTTGCGTGTAGGTGAAGTCCGGACGCGCATCCATCATATTGAAGACGGAGCGGAACGTGTTATTGCAGACCTCGATCGTTTCCTTCTCGCGCCAGAGCCACGAGGCGTCGATGTGCGCATTGGCGTCGAAGTAGAGGGTAAAGCGTTTGGCATACTCGGAGACCGGTTTGATGCGAGTCTTGAATTGCATAAACGCTTCGTCAAAGCGTTGTTCCGGTCCCTCCACGATCGCCCGCAGGTCGAACGCATCGGCAGAGGATTGCAGCAGTGCGGCGAGCTGGCGTTTTTCATTCTGGTCCATCCGAGAACGGTCGGTGCCCGGATCATTTCGACGCGCGGAGTTCGTCTGGTAGGTATCGAAGCTCAGCAGTTTCTGACCGACCCGCAGACTGAGGGACAGGTTCTCAAGCTTTGCGCGGAGGGAGCGAAGGCGTTCCGTTTGGATCTCCGCGTTGATGAGGCGCAGGGGTCCGCCGGTGTTGATCGCTTTGATCGAGATCACGAATCGTTCGCCCTGTTTCGCATCGGAGGTCAGTTCGAACTCGCCGCTCCAGTTGAACCGGCCCTTTGCATCGCCGTTGATCCAGAGATATCCATAGTCGTCCACGGAGAGGAGGAAGCGCATGGGACCGACGAGCGGCATGCCGAGGATCCTATCGGGGAGGACGACCTCTTTGCGGATCCAGCAGGAGTCCAGGAAGAACTGCTCGTCAAGCGTGCAGTTTTGCCATTGGGAGTCGTCGAAGCCTGGTTGCGCCGGATCACCCGAGGGGGTGTAGGATTTGAGATCCGGGCTGATCTTCCAGTGGTTGACAGCCGCGAGGCTGAGCGAGTCGAGCGTGCGGACGAGGATGTCGACCTGCGTTTGCGCGACCGCGGGGGTGGCGGAGAGGAGCGCCAAGAGGAACGCGGCGAGGAGGGGGGGTGGAGAGAAGGGGAAATGGGATGTGGTTTTGGACATTGCGGTTTCTCCTGTCGTAATTAGCCCGCCCTTTAGGGGGCTTAAGGGCCTTAGGCCCCCTAAGGGTATTAATGGGCGGGCTGCGTATTTGCCGTTTCTACCTCACTCTCCCCGCCTCCCCCACCCCGCCATTCCCTCCCGAACCATCTCCCCAATCCTCTGCGACGAATACCTCCAACTCCACTTTCAAGTCTCGCTCCCGATGATGCCTCTCCTGACTCCGAATGTACTGCCGCACTCGGTCCAGGTTCTGCGGACTCACCGATTGCGCGCTGTATCCATCCTGCCAGGAGAACGGCCTCTTCGTCAACCGCTCGGCATTGATCCAGTGCGACGACTCCCCCTTGATCCGACCGACGACATCACAGATCACTGACCGCGCTTCCAACGCCATCAAGCAGTGCACGTGATCTTCGACTGCGTTGATTGTGTCGATCACCATTCGCTCCTCTGCCGCATACTGCCGAATGTGTTGCAGCATCGGCCCACGGACGGGGGGAATCAGAACAGCCTCTCGATCCTTCACTGACCAAACATAATGTATCCACACCTGCACATGCGCATGCGCCATGATGTCCCCCTGAGATGAGTTGAATCGGAACCGGCCCCTCCGGTTCCCCTCCCTCTATCATCGCCATCTGTCACGCTCGCAGAGAACTTTCCCAATTCTCTACGACGAACGCATGCGGTCCAGCAATACCGCCGTCAGAATGACCGCTCCGACCACGACCTGCTGAACGTACGATTCCACATCAAGAAGATTCAACCCGTTTCTCAAGACGCCGATCAACATCGACCCGATCAACGTTCCCACGACCGTCCCGCGTCCACCGTTGAGACTCGTTCCTCCCACAACGACCGCTGCGATCACATC
>JBFYQI010000286.1:0-2985 GCA_041302875.1 Ignavibacteria bacterium | reverse complement strand
GTCCTCGGCATCTCGGGAGGCGTGGATTCAGCGGTAGCCGCTGCGCTTGCTGCAGAGGCCGTCGGGAAGGAGAATGTGTTCGGCATCCTCATGCCGTACCGGACGAGCAATCCGCAGAGCGAGATCGATGCTGGTCTCGTTCTGAATGCGACGGGCATTTGTTCGGAACGGGTCGACATTTCCTCGATGGTCGATGCATACTGTGAGGATCAAAGTGTCACCGATCAATTGCGCCGAGGGAACGTCATGGCACGCATGCGGATGATCGTTCTCTACGACCGCTCCGCGCGTGAGAAGGCATTGGTCGTTGGGACAAGCAATAAGACCGAGATCCTGCTTGGATACGGGACGCAACACGGGGATCTGGCTTCTGCGTTGAACCCCCTCGGGGATCTCTACAAGACTCAAGTGTGGCAGTTGGCGGAGGCGCTCGGTCTGCCCCGCTCGGTGATCGACAAGAAGCCGAGCGCCGATCTGTGGGAAGGACAGACGGATGAAGGGGAGTTCGGATTCTCGTACGCCGATGCAGATGCGTTGCTCTATCAAATGATCGACGAGCGTCGAAGTGATTTGGAACTCGAACGTCTTGGCTTTGCGAACGATCTCGTGCACAAGGTGCGGGGAATGATCCGCAAGAACCAGTTCAAGCGTCGTCCGCCCCTCATTGCGAAAGTCTCATATCGAACCGTGAACGTGGATTTCCGCTATGTCCGTGATTGGGGGGTGTGACCGTGGAAGTGGTCCAGCCGGGCACGTTGTACATCGTCTCCACTCCCATCGGCAATCTTGACGACATCACGCATCGGGCGGTGAAGATCCTCTCAGCCGCCGACCTCATCGCGGCTGAGGATACTCGGACGACCAAGGTGCTTCTGGATCATTACGGGATCTCGAAACCGATGCTGAGCTATTTCAGCCACAACGAGGTCCAGCGGGCTCCGCAATTGATCCAGCGGTTGCGTGAAGGACAGACGGTCGCTCTCGTTTCCGATGCCGGGACACCGGGGATTTCTGATCCTGCTTATGCCGTGGTTCGGCTCGCGCTCGAGAACGGTTTCCCCGTTGTTCCCATTCCCGGTCCGAGTGCATTGCTGGCGGCTCTGGTCACAAGCGGTCTCCCAATGGACCGATTCGTTTTCGAGGGATTTCTTCCGCTGAAGAAAGGGAGGAAGACCAAACTCGAAATGCTCAAGCAGGAACACCGCACCATTGTTCTCTACGAATCACCGCATCGCATTCTGAAGACGCTCGGCGAACTCCATGATTTCTTTGGAGAGCGGTTCATTTGCGTTGCGCGCGAACTCACGAAGAAGTTCGAAGAGGTCGTGCGCGGTCCGATCACAACGGTTTGCGAAACGTTGAGCGCGAGGGAGCCGCGAGGGGAATACGTGATCGTGATCGAGGGGGCCAGAAAGTCCAGCCAAGACACTGCCGAAGCGTAATCTGCGTCACATTCTCCCTTCTTCGAATCCCTTATTTTCTTTGAGAAACGCCCTTGTGACACGCATCGCAGACTGAGAAGCGATTCTTTTGCTTATTAAACCCATGTTTCATGGTGGTGTCCAAAGAACATAGTCCCCCAGGAGGAAATTTCGTCACAATCAGCATGAGGAGTAGGCAATGAACAGAAGGATTCTCGCACTCATTTCAACAACCGCTCTCGTCGCGGCATCGTTCGTCGGTTGCGCCGACAATGATGTTGCAGGTCCCAGCGAGGCATCGAATATCCAGGCGGCTGCTGAGATCATCGCTGCGGATGATTTCTTCACGAGCGACCTCAACTATCTCGACGACGGCGACGTGAGCCTGGGGAAAGTGGACACGGCGATCATTCCGCGCGTCTGGGGACGCAGGATCGACCGGACTTCCCTCCAGCGGAATGTTGTCACGACGGTGTTGAACGACACGACGATGGAATCCGTGGTCACGCACACGTTCACCGGTACATTCTGGATTCGCGCGCGTATGCAGGGTGACACAACCGTGCGAACGTATTTGAAGCCATTCACGGAACAGACCGTCCGGCGTGTCGTCCTCAGCAAAGTGGCAAACACGGCTGAGCCTCGGCGGAATTGGCGCATCAGTGAGGTGTCCGCGATGGAAGGGGGCACGATCTCCTCGCCGCAAGTGAACATCGACAACGTCACGTTCTACATCGGCTCAGACACGCTTTCGATCTCGGACCCACTCGCGTATGCGATGCGCTTGGGACGCCCTCTTCGTCTGGGCGGCATGCCGGAACTTCCTCCGACGTTCAACGACGATTTCCGGGTGCGGGTGACGATCACAAGTTCTGATACGGGCAATTTTGTCTCCGCGCATCGTCCGTACTGGACGCTTGCAACGGGCTGGCGCTATCGTGCACCGATGCAGCTCATCTCCTCCATCAACAATGGCAACGGGACGGTGACAAATGTGTATGAGCATTCCTGGCGAGGCGTGTGGTCGGGTCGTCATCATCTCATGATCAGTGCGGTAACGCAGAGCTCGCTCTTCGACAATGTGGCGCCGTTTTCATCGGAGATCTGGGGAATCCCATTTCTCGTGCAATAACTGATCCGCAGTTGTCTGAGCCAGAAGTGGGAAGCCCCGGAACGAATAGCGTTCCGGGGCTTCGCTTCTTTTTGGGGTGAAGGGATGACACACTCCGGGTGTCTAACACTTCCGGAGTGTGCCGTTTCTATGTCCCATTCCTTCGAAAGACACTCCCGGCTTCTTAAGCTGCCGGGAGCGCTTGAGGAGGGAGTGTGTCTCAGAGTTGGGATATCACGAAGGCGATGATCGCCTCGGCATCCTGCAGGGGATTCTGAGATGGCGAAGCGAAGTTTGCGTCGAGTCGCATCTGCAGACGGTCGGCAGCTTCGCGGACGGTCGAAGGGATTGAATCATCAACTGCGGCGTTTCGCAGGAGATGGATGAAATCATTGGACGCCTCGGTCTGCCCCGTCCGTCGTCGATATTCCCGCATTGCGATCCCCGCCGCTC
>JBFYQI010000229.1:0-3051 GCA_041302875.1 Ignavibacteria bacterium | reverse complement strand
GAGGGCTTCATGGACCGTCTGGTTCAAGGAGATCGGTTTCCCCAACTGGACCTTCATCTTCGCCAGTTCGATGTTCCCGAACATCGATGCGAGGATGTTATTGAAATCGTGGGCAATGCCTCCTGCGAGCGTCCCGATGGCTTCCAGCTTCTGCGACTGAACCAGTTGCTCCTCGAGCTCTCGACGTGCTTCTTCATTCTGGATCTGCTCGGTGATATCCGTCGAAACGAGGACGAAGCGTGTCCCTTGTGTCGAATCATAGGCCTGGGCTGAAGACTCGAGCCAACGCCAACTCCCGTCTGCGTGACGGAAGCGATATCGGGCGTTGCGATGTTGATCGCGGAGCGCCATGATCGCCATCTGGAAGTCTTCAGGATGAACGAACTCCTGGGCATTTCTCCCGGGCAGCACATCGGACGAATATCCCAAGACCCGTTCATGACTCGGATTTGCGTAGATGAAGCGACCCGGTTCATCGACCTCCGAGATCAACTGGACGGCATTCTCGATCAACCCGCGATACCGCTTCTCGCTTTCCGCAAGCGCCGCAGCCGTCCGTGCCTGGTCTTCAAAGAGGTGGAAGTTCTCGATCGCGACGGCCAACTGGTCAGCGATCATCTGGAAGAACTCCACGTCTGCGTCGTTGAAGCGGTTCGTCTGGTGAATGTCGTCAATGCGCAGGACGCCGAGGGGATGATCCTTCATGAGAATGGGCACGGCGAGGGCGGACTTCAGGCGGAGCTGTTCCACGAACCGTTGCGGGATGATGTCGGTCGCACTGCAGTCGTTGATGACGATCGGCTTTCGGGTTTGGAAGCATCTCCCCGATATGCTCGAGTCGATGGGCTGCGACGCCACGGCGGGACCGACATCCGGACGATAGATGCCAACGAACCCGTCCCCGAGCAACGCGTTCTGCGTTGGATCATAGATCAGGATGCTCGCGCGGTCAATACCGGTATATTGCGGCACGGCCGCGTACACCCGTTGACACAATTCCTTCAGATCGAGATGCTGTGCGTACGCGAGCCCGAGGTCGCGGAGCAGGCGGAGTCGTTTGAGTTTGTCGCCAAGGTCCTGTTCCGTCGCTTTCCGTTCACGAAGTTCCTGCTCGATCATTCTGGCATCTTGTGCGGAATGACGCTGCTCCATGACCAGGAAGAACAGGATGAGCAAAGCGGCGACCGTCGTGTCGATGAGAATATTGACCGGCTCCGTTGGCGCGGCCGGTGGGGGAAGCCAGCCGTACCGATGTGCCGCGAGCAGCAGGCTGCCAAAGGCGACATTCAGCGCGAAGAGGATGAACCCGGCTGATCGGCCGATGAAGAAGACCGCAACGATCATGACGGCGATGAGTGGGAAATAGCCGCTCCCGACGATCCCTCCCCCCGTCCAAGCAAACGATGCCTGAATGCCCCACAGGACCATCACCAGGATCCAGCCTGCCAGACGTTGTCTTCCCTTTCGCACCAACGTCCAAACCACGGCGCTGGACATGACCAGGATCACCATGTCCCGCATCATTTGGTACAGGAAGGGCTGCAGGAAGAGAGCCGCGAGAACAACGTAGGCAACCCCGAACACGGGCAACGCAATCACCAAGGTGCGCAGGAACAGGAGCCGGCGTCTGGTCGTGGAATCGGCGACCTCAGGAATATCGAGGAACTTCCAACGCATCTTCTTCTGTGAACCCAGGGACCTCTTCTTCATGCAGGAGTTTGTCCGGCTTCAAGCGGCTAAGCCTTGCCTCCCCGAGCGAAGGATAGCTGAAATTCAAGCGAAAACCAAGCTTCAATAGACTCGTTGATTCTTCTTCCCCGTTCAAGGGCTTGAGGGCTCCGGGCCAGAATTCATGGTCAAACGAAGAAACTATACTATAGCCGATTATGTTCAGATGACAGCTCTATTCTTCCAACCACCTGTCCAGTTCAATCAGGGACGGGCCTTCGCACGAAAGTGAATCCATCACATGATCGGTACCACGATCTCTCATTACAGAATCCTTGAAAAACTGGGCGAAGGGGGAATGGGGGTCGTCTACAAAGCCCAGGATTCTAAGCTCGACCGACTCGTTGCGCTTAAGTTCCTTCCCGAACATGTCGCCTCCTCTGCACAAGACTCGACCCGCTTTCTCCAGGAAGCGCGCGCCGCTGCCGCCCTCAATCATCCAAACATCTGCACGATCCATGGGATCGAGGAGGTCGAAGGCCGCAACTTCATCGTCATGGAGTTCGTCGACGGGCAGATGCTTCAGGAGAAGAAGTCTTCCCTCTCGCTGAAGCAGGCCATCGACTACGGCATCCAGATCGCGGAAGGGCTCGCGGCGGCTCATGAGAAAGGGATCGTCCACAGGGACATCAAACCTGAGAATATCATGATCCGCAAGGACGGGATCGTTCAGGTGATGGATTTCGGTTTGGCGAAGCTCCGAGGTGCGACACGATTGACGAAAGAAGGAAGCACCGTCGGCACTGCCGGATACATGTCCCCAGAGCAGATCCAGGGAGCCGACACCGATCATCGATCGGACATCTTCTCTCTCGGCGTGTTGTTGTATGAAATGCTGACGGGACAACCTCCATTCAAGGGAATCCATGAGACGGCAGTATCCTATGAAGTCGTGAATGTCGATTCACAGCCGATGTCGTCGATCAAGGTCGAGATCCCTCCGGAGCTGGATGCGATCGTGCTGGATTGCCTCGAGAAGGACCCGAACGAACGGACGCAGGCCGCAAGCCAGGTTGCACTCGAGTTGAAGCGATATCGGAGAGAATCCAGCAGACAGCGGGCAAGCCGCATCACCGCTGCCAGACCGGTTGCCGTCGGTACATTGTCGCGTGAATCTACCACGCATCCCACCGGACAGGAATCGATCGGGAACGGACAACCGACGAAGATGAGGTTCTTCATTGCGGGAGGGTTCGTTCTCGCGCTCTGCCTTGGATTTGGAGGCGCGCTCCTTCTTCCCGGCACCACCATCATCGGTCCGACGGTCCGCGGATCGTTGGAATCGCCGGACGGCGTGCGCTTCGATAATGAAAACGGAGGGCA
>JBFYQI010000270.1:0-3141 GCA_041302875.1 Ignavibacteria bacterium | reverse complement strand
TGCTTGTCGGATGCGGTGGTCGTTCGGCTGGGAACGATGCGGCTCAGTTGATTCCCGCCGTGTCCGAACTCGAGAACATGGTGTATCTGTCGAACATCGTCGATAGCGGGTTCGTGCGGCTGGTGAATGGATCGTATCAGCAGCCGGTGTATGATCGGGCGGGAACGGTGCTCGTGACGACGCTGACGACCTTCCGGCTGACCGGACATCTCAACAATATCCGCCAAGGAGCCGCGGTGGTCCTTCGGACGGCCGGCGGTGCCGGGAGCGTCTATTTCGACCTTGCAGCCGTGGTCAAGGACACGACAGGCCCACGGAATATCGCACTCGCATCGCTTGGTGATCGGGTCAAGATCCGCTCGATGACCATGGATGACGGAACCGTTCGCATCCAAATGGCTGTTCATACTCCGGAAGACGCGCCCTGCTGTCCCTCCAGCGAAGTGATGAACGTCTACACGCTTCGCGGGGACAAGCTCGCGCTGTTGTCGAGCGAACCGTTCGAAGAGTGAGGGCTGAAACGGAGGACTCGTTCATCGAAGTGGTCATCCTGAGCTTGTCGAAGGATGGCCACCCTTCCGCGCGAATTGCATCTTCAATCGAATTGAATTCTTGAGCCCAAAGAAGTTTCAGCGGTAATCGAGTAGAGTAAGTGAGGTCTCGGTGAGTCACTCTTCGACGGGCTCAGATTGACCCTTTGTTCCGCTCCATTATTTCCGTACCTTATTGCCGTCAGAACGCAGGCTTGCCCTGCGTTTTCTGTATCGATCAAAGGATACACGTCATGAGATCCATCACGATAGTCATCATCTTCGGAGTATTCTTGGCTACACACATCACCTCAGCCCAGCCGGCAAGCGCCACCTGGACAAAACAATCGAAGATCAGCTATGGCATCGGTCTGGAGATCGGGCGCAACATCCGCGCGCAAGGTTCGAGCCTCGATCTTGAAGCGCTGTATCGCGGCGTTCAGGATGGCGCATACGGTCTCACGCCGGCGGTCGCGGATAGCGTTCTGCAGGTTCTGCTTGAGGAATACGGCCGGGAAATGATCGAACGCCAGGCGGCAAAGGCGATGGCCGCCGGTGAGCAGAACAGGGAAGCGGGAAACGCATTCGTTGAGAAGTTCAAACAAGAGCCAGGCGTCGTTGTACTAGAGAATGGGATCCTGTACAAGGTCATCAAATCCGGCACGGGTGCGCGCCCGACGGTCGACAAGACGGTGGTCTGCCACTATCGCGGCACGCTCGTCGACGGCATCGAATTCGACAGTTCCTTCAAGCGCAACGAGCCAACAACCTTCCCGCTCCGAAATGTTATCAAAGGATGGCAGGAGATCATTCCCATGATGGCCGTCGGATCGAAGTGGCAGGTGGTGATCCCGCCGCATCTGGCATACGGTGAACGGGGCTCCGGTGAGACCATCGGCCCAAGCGCAACCCTCATCTTTGAAATCGAACTGATCGCGATCAAGTGATATGGAAGCAATCGAATTTCTCGTCGACTTCATCCTGAACATCGACCGTCATCTCGTCGAACTCACGGCGGCGTACGGCGTCTGGATCTATGCGATCCTGTTTGTCATCGTCTTCTGCGAAACCGGCCTTGTCGTCACCCCGTTTCTTCCCGGCGACTCCCTGCTCTTTGCGGTCGGCTCGCTTGCGGCGCTCGGCGCGATGGATTTGACAACGAGCATCATTCTTCTCGTGGTCGCTGCGTTTCTCGGCGACACGGTCAATTACTGGATCGGACACTACGTCGGACCGAAGGTGTTTCATCAGGAGAAATCCCGGTTCCTGAACAAGGAGTACCTGGTCAGGACGCATCAGTTCTACGAGAAGCACGGCGGGAAGACCATCGTTATCGCGCGGTTCCTCCCCATCATCCGCACGTTCGCACCGTTCGTTGCCGGCATCGGTGCGATGACGTACTCGCATTTCATGTGGTACAATATCAGTGGCGGCATCCTGTGGGTGCTGCTGTTCACGCTGGCAGGCTATTTCTTCGGCACCATTCCCATCGTTCAGCAGAATTTCAGTCTCGTCATCATCGCGCTGGTCCTGATTCCCGGCATCCCGGCGGCCGTCGAAGTCGTTCGGCACTTCTGGGAGCGTCGGAAGAAAAAGCGGCAGATGAACCAGACGACCTGATCACGATTGCCCATGATCGCGAGGAGGGCCCTGTGAACGCCATCCCGTATTCCACCGAGCTGCAGCTTGCCTGGACGCAGCTCGATTCCCACAAGCCATCCTACATTCTCTCCGCCAACAGGGAAGAAGTTGGATCATTGACCTGGAGCAAGTCGATGGGGACGCTCGCGGATGCGCGCGTTGCCGGTCGGCATTGGACGTTGAAGCGGGAGGGGTTCTGGAAGCCGTACGTGACCGTCCGGAATGCCGGACAGAACGCGAATGTCGTCGTGGCTGAACTGCATTGGCTTCGCGACACGCGGCTCGTGTTCGGAGACGGACGATCATTCGTTCTGTGCCTCATCAACATGTGGCGTCAAGAGTGGATGATCAAGACGGCGGACGGTCAGGCGATCCTGCGGTTCAATCCTACGCACACGCCGGAAGGAATGACCTCTCCGGTACAGGTCCTCGCACTCGAAGACGATCCGGAGACCCTCACGATTCTCGTTCTTCTGGGATGGTATCTGCTCGTCAGCCTGTATTCCTCGTCGGACGATGCCGCGACGACGGCGGCGATCACAGCCACGCTGAGTTGACAACGGTTTCCGCGCGTTGCCGCAAGGCTGCAGACTCCCGGCTGGTTAAGATGCCGGGAGTGTTTTGAAACAGTTGGGAGTCATTCATGTCCCTCGCCGTCCGTCTCGCCATCCCAGCCGATGCCCCCACGATCGCCCGATTCAACGCTCTCATGGCGGAGGAGACCGAAGGTCTTGCTCTCGACCGCGGACGATTGCATGCAGGAGTGAACGCGCTGCTTGCGGACCCACAGAAGGGATTCTACTTCCTTGCAGAGATCGACGGACGCGTGGTGGGACAACTGATGATCACGTTCGAGTGGAGCGATTGGAGCAACGCGACGTTCTGGTGGATCCAAAGCGTGTATGTGGAACGAGAGTATCGTTCACGCGGGGTGTTTCAGTCGCTGTACCGTCAGGTGGAAACGATCGCC
>JBFYQI010000167.1:0-3997 GCA_041302875.1 Ignavibacteria bacterium | reverse complement strand
CCGGTGAGCTGGCGCACGGATCGGAGCAGCGTTGCCGAAGCGGAAACACCGATGAGGAACGGTATGGAACGGTCTGCAGGCATCGTCACGAAGTGGATCGATCGGAGAGCATCGCGAGGGCATGCTCCGGTTCACGCCGCCCGTGCGTATCGAGAAACCGCGTGCGAAGTGAATCGGAACGAAATCGCGAGGCGAGGTGAGCGATCGTATCGACGGCGATTCTCAAATATCCTTCTGCTTTCGCGCGCAACCCGCGGCGACGGTACGCGTCTCCCAATGCAAGGCCCACGCGCCAGGTCGTTTCCACGAGCGGCGCATTTTCCAGCAGGTCAAATGCTTCCTTCAAGTAGGAGAACGGGTGAGCCAATCCTTCGGCTCGGTCCAATCCGGACGTCACCGCGAGTCCCAACAGTGCCTCCGCACGGAGATAGGTGAAACTACGGTCCTGCGCAACCTGGAGCGCTTTGCGATAGGCGTCTGCGGCGTGCGCCCGATCTCCGCTGAGCAGGGCGATGCGACCGCGTGTCAGCCTGCTGGTGCAGAGGTTGCGCCAATCTTGTCCCGCGGAAAAGAACTCTTCGGCGGCGCGGATCGATGCGGCGGCGTGATCGATCTCGCCGCGCTCAAGCTCGATGATCGACTTGAGGAGGTCGCGTATCCCCTGTTGCGACGTCAGGCTGGCGCTGTGAATGAGCGTGGTTGCGGTTGCAAGACGTTGTTCTGCTCCGGCGAGATCGCCGAGCATGACAAGGGCATGGGCCAGATGGACGGAAACTTCAGCGATCCCCTGGTTGTCCTCGAGTGATTCATACAGCGCAAGATTTGACCGCCACACATCCAGCGCCTCCTCATACGCACCGAAAGCGAAGTGAACCTCGCCGATGTTGGTCAGGCACAGGGCCTGTCCCGGCCGGTTCCCCAGGAGCGTGAACGTCTTGATGGCGCGGCTGTAGTACTCGGCGGCCTGCGCAAAGTGCTCGCGGGAGAATTCCGCGATCCCGAGATTGTTGTAAATTCGGGCTTCAAGACTTATGTTGCAAGCTTTTTTTGTGAGAGTCAAAGCCTGCTTCCAGCATGACTCCGCCCTCCCGAAATCCCCCTGAAAACTGTGAACATTGCCGAGATTCAACAAAGGTGAGATGAGCTTCTCCGGGTTCGCCTTGTCGCCCATTTCCTCAACGGCACGGGAGAAGCAACGTCGCGCTGATTCCAACCGGCTGTCGTAGAACTCGACTATCCCGAGACGGTTAAAAAGGTCCCCGCGAAGCTGTGGGTCGAAGATCTCGAGTTCCCGTTCCTGCAGCGCCAACAGCCGTTTGCGGGCGGCGGGATAGTCTCCTTTGGAGATCTCGACCGAGGCGAGGTCAAGCTGGATCCCATCGCGTTCCTCGGGGGACACGGCGAGCAACGATGCATCGGTCAACGATTGTTCCGCCGCCTCAACGTGTCCGAGCATGTTCTGGACGGATCCGAGGGTTCGGTGAAGGGTGAATCGCCGCTCGCGGGTGTCCGCCTTCGCGAGGAGTTCCAGAACGATCGCTTCCGCCTTCGCGTACTCCGAGAGCGCCCGGTAGATCTCGGCAAGGCGATCCCGCACTTCGTCTCGTTCTGCTTCTGACGGCGCGAGGGTAAGGGCCTGCTCAAGGAATTCCGCGCTCCGCCGGTACGCGGAAACAGCCTGTTCGTTCCGAGCCGCTTGCCGGTAGTGATGGAATGCCCGCGGAAGATTGCCCGAGCGATGATGATGATGCGCGAGCGCTTCCGCATGTTCCTCAAGCCGCTCGGCATAGATGCGTTCCATTGCGTCTGCGATGTGCCGGTGCAATGCAACCCGCATTCCCCCCAGCCCGTCGTACACGAATTGCCGGAACTGCGCGTGCGCGATCTGGACGGTCCCGAACTCCGATGTCGCTGTGATTCCCTCGTTCGTGAGGCGAGAGAGTGCCTGGCGCGTGCGGGTCTTCATGAATGCCAGCAACTTCTCGATCAACGAGGTTTCGACGGGGACGGGGAAACAACTCAGTAGCCGCAAGCAATCCTGTTCATCCCGGCCCAGGGTCTCGAAACGCTGCGCGTACTGTTCCTGCAGGTCGACCTTCGGCGTGATGGTCCGCAGGACCGTCCTGAATCCGGACGCGGAGGAATGATCGTGCTGACGGAGCGCGAGGGATAGGACGTGACCCAGCATGCCGGGGGACGTCCCGACCTGCTCCGCGATATGCGTGATGTCCTTTTCGCCGATCCCCGGATCGCCGGTCATGTATTGGGCAAACACGGCCGCCTCCGGGCGCGTGAACTCCTTCAGCACGATCGTCTGCGACCGCACATCCGTTCGCACGAGGCGCGCCGCGTCCGGCTCAACGGCGCTGACGGCAACATACAACAGATATCGGTGTTGGGCCGCGTTGACCGACAAATGGGCGATGAGGTCGGCTGTCGCTTCGTCCGCCTGATCGGCGTCGTCGAACCACACGGCGAACGGTTGCCGGGCCGCGCTCTCTCCGAGGAACTGAGCGATGCGTTCGATGATCCGGTACCGGAGCGAGGCAGGATCGCTGTCGAGCAGATCGTTCGCTCCCTCGGACAGCATCCGCAGAATGGCATTCGCTTCGCGCAATGCCGGGGCCGGTCCGCCGCGCAGCTCGAGCCGATAACGGATGTCCTTCACGATCGGAATGATCGGCGCGAATGCCCGGTCGTCGCGCCCCGCACACCGCGTGTCGTAGAAGGGGATATCGTTCGCCTTCGCAGTTCGTCGCACTTCTTGCATGAGCTTCGTCTTCCCGATTCCCAGCGGCCCAGCGACGAGAATGGGGGTGACGAAGGATTGCATGGTCGCAACGCTCGACGCCGGCACGGCCTGCGCAAGATTCTGCCGGAGGAAGTTCATTTCCTCCGTCCGTCCGACGAACTGGCTGGGACGAATCGTGTGATAATACGGGAGAAAGACGTAGCGGCGCTTGAGGGCGGATTCAAGCAGCGTCGCCGCTTCAGCAGCGGTTCCGATTCGACGGACCGGGTCTGGTTCTGTCAGAGCAGAGACAAGATCGTCCAGAGCGGCGGGAACCTCTGTCCGAACGCGTGACGGGCGCTTTGCGGGATCGGAGAGTCGCCGCTTCAAGCTCTCGATCGTCGGGCCCGCGTCAGGAGGGAGCTCGCCGGTGATGAGTTGATACAGCGTGATGCCGAGCGAGTAGAGGTCAATGCGATGATCGGCGTGTCCGCCGGCCAACAATTCGGGGGCAAGATACGCGAGCGTTCCCCGGATCGCACGTGCGTCCGGTCCGACCGGCTTCGCGGAGAACCCGAAGTCGATCAGTTTCGCCAGACGAACATCCTCTCCGCCGATCGAGCCGGGGACGACGAGAATGTTCTCCGGCTTCACGTCGAAATGGATGAGCGAGTGGCGGTGGATATAGCTGAGCGATTGCAGGACTTGATAGGCGAGTTCGATCAGCGCGTCCCAACCCGCGTTCACCGTGGCGGCAAGGAGGTTCTCGCCTTCGATGTATTCGTACGTCAGATAATGATCGCCGGGCCGATGCGGGTCATCGGTGACGACGATGGTCCCAAAATCGAGCGCCTCCACAAGGTTGGGATGATCGAGCGCGCTCAACGCGAAAAATTCGTGCCGCACCTCCCGCATGACGGTGCTGGCCAGGCGCCCGGCAGGAACGATCTTGAGCGCGACAAGCATCCCATCGTGCAGCAGATCCTCTGCCAGATAGACGCTTCCGCCGCCTCCCTGACCGAGACGATGACTCAGGCGATATCGTTGGTTGACGAGGGCCATCGTGTGTTCAGAAACGAGTGCCGGCCTCGATGCGTTCCGCGGTGTGATGGAGCGCGAGGACAAAGATGGTCAAGCATGTTCCCGGTGCCGCGGCGATCCACCAGGAGCGCTCGAGATGCGTGATCGCCTCACCCAACATATTGCCCCAACTGGGCAGAGGGGGCTGCACGCCGAATCCCAGAAAACCGAGGGCGGCCTCGGCCA
>JBFYQI010000159.1:0-3775 GCA_041302875.1 Ignavibacteria bacterium | reverse complement strand
ACGGTTGCGGGATTTGCCGCCGGCTTGCTGCAGGATATCGTTGCGACGAAGTTCCTCGGGCTTGCCGCGCTGGCGAAGACCGTGACCGGGTTCATTCTCGGCTACTTCTACAATGAGAACACGACGGAAGCCACGCTGGGCTCGTACCGATTCACGCTTCTCGTTCTGCTCGCCGGATTCATCCACAATCTTCTCTACTTCTTCATCTTCCTGCAGAACGCGGACGAGGTCGTGCTCGTGCGGACCATCGGTCTGAGTCTTGCACATGCGATCTACAGTGCAGTGATCGCGATCCTCGTCATGTTCCTGTTCTCCCGCAGGTTTCGAACGGCCGCCTTCGAATGATCGGTATCGAAGACTTTGGACTCCGAACGCGATTACGACTGATGCACGCCATCGTCGGCGTCCTGTTCGTCGTCCTGTTCCTGCGGCTCTACCAACTTCAACTCCTGTATCACTCCGAGTTCGGCAAACGGTCCGAAGAAAACAGCGTCCGCACGGTCATCAAGGAACCGGTCCGCGGCTACATGTATGACCGCACGGGCCGTCTCATGGTCGACGTCGGTCCCTCCTTCTCGGTTACCGTCACCCCGGTATCGTTCGATACGGCGCAGGTTCCGGAGCTGTCCGCGCTTCTCGAAATGAATCCCGCGCAGCTGATCGAGCGGATCAATCGCGGACGAGCGCATTCCCGGTTCTCTCCCGTTCGCGTCAGCCGCGATGTGACGTATGAGGTACTGGCGTCGGTGGAGGAACGGCTGTATCGGCTTCCCGGCGTCTCGTATGATGTCGAATGGAAGCGGACGTACGAGACCGGAATTCGCGCCGCCCATCTGCTCGGATACTGCAAGGAGATCTCTGATGCGCAGCTGACGAAACTGGGAGCGACCTATCGCCAGGGAGATGTGATCGGTTCGACAGGGCTCGAAGCGAGCTACGAGACGTTCTTGCGCGGCGAAAAGGGATTCGATTTCATCGCGGTCAACTCGAAAGGACAGATGCTCGGTCCGCTTGACGGCGGCAGCCGCGACGTCGATTCAAAGGATGGATTCGATCTCGTGCTGAGTCTCGACCTCGGACTTCAGGCATACGCAGAATCGCTCATGACCAATTATCGCGGCGCGCTGGTCGCGATGGACCCGAACGACGGCGGCATTCTTGCAATGGTCAGCAAGCCCGATTTCGATCCGAGTGTCTTCAGCGGCGTAACCCCGGCGGATGAATGGGTGCGGCTGAATAACGATCCCGAGAAGCCGCTCTTCAATCGGGCCACGATGACGCGCTATCCCCCCGGCTCCACGTTCAAGATGTTGCTCGCCGTTCTCGCGCTCGAGCAGGGAACGATCACCGAACACACCACGATCCGATGCACCGGGGGATATCGATTTGGCAACAGGATCTTCAAGGATCTCCATGTGCACGGAACGGTGAACGTCCGCGAAGCCATCCAGCAATCGTGCAACGTCTTCTTTTATCAGCTCATCCTGAAGACGGGACTCGATCCGTGGTTCGATCAAGCGCGAGCGTTCGGATTTGCGAAGCCGACAGGATTCGACACAAACGAAGAAACGGGCGGCCTGATTCCAAACACGTACTACTATGATCGCGTGTACGGAAAGGGGAAATGGACGCAGGGGCAGTTGGTGAATCTCGGAGTCGGCCAAGGGGAAGTAGGCGTATCTCCGCTCCAGATGGCACGCTATACTGCGGCGCTGGCAAATGGGGGAACGCTGCTGCAGCCTCATGCGGTCAGTCGCATCTATAATAAGCGTACGAACCGGTACAGTGATGTCGATGCCAAACCGGTGAACATCGGAGTTTCGAAGAAGACGCTCGACATCGTGCGCGAAGGAATGCGGTGGGTGGTCGAGAAGCCTGGCGGGACGGGGGGAATGGCACGCATCCCGGGAGTTCCCTCTGCCGGAAAGACAGGAACTGCGGAAAATCCCCACGGCTCCGACCACGCCTGGTACGTCGGATTCGCGCCCTATGAGAATCCGACCATTGCGATCGCGGTTCTGCTCGAGAACGCCGGCTTCGGCGGTACACAGGCCGCGCCCGTGGCAGGGAAGGTGATGCGGAGATATCTCGGCGTCCCCGACGATGTCTGGCGTCCGGCTCCAACGGCGGCCGTCCCGACAAAAGACTCAACCGCCTCCGTCGCTCATCCTGACACAACCGTGTTGCACTAGGGAGTTTGCCTTGCTTTCCTACTTCAAAGAATATCTTGACTCGAAGACCCTTCTGCTCGCACTCGGTCTCGTGGGGATCGGATTGCTCTCGATCTACAGCGCGACCGTTGACGTGAATGCGGCGGCGAACTTCTATCGACAGCTCGCATGGGCCGGACTCGGATTCGTGGCGATGGCGGTCGCCGCACTGCTCCCGATCCGCACGGTGCAGCGACTTTCCTGGGGCTTCTTTGGTTTGATGCTGGTCGTTCTGTTGGTGATCCTTGTCATCGGAAGCACGATCAAGGGTGCGAGAAGCTGGTTCGGTGTCGGCGGATTCGGCGGACAGCCGTCGGAGCTGATGAAGGTTGCGACAATCCTTGCGATCGCGGCATTTCTTTCCCGCAGCGAAACCTCCTTAAGCGATCTCAAAGATCTGTTGAAGACCATTGCGATCGCGGCCGTACCGATGGTGTTGATCCTCGCACAGCCGGATCTCGGAACGACGATCGTCTTCTTCGCGATGCTGATCCCGATCCTGTACTGGGCCGGCGTGTCGAACTTCTTTCTCGTTGCGATCCTTGTACCGATCCTCGTTGCGTTCGGAGCGCTGCTCGGAACGGCGGCATTTCTTGTTGCGATCGCCATCGGCGGCGGGATCCTGTACTATTTTCGCGAGAACCGTTTTGCTGCGGCCGTGGCCTTTGGCATCACGCTCGCGGTCGGGCTCTCGGTACAGATCATGTACGAACGACTCCCGGCATACCAGCAGAAGCGCATTGCGACGTTCCTCAACCCGGAGGCCGATCCGCTCGGTGCGGGGTACAACGTGGTGCAATCCAAGATCGCCATCGGTTCGGGCGGATTGACCGGGAAGGGATTCTTGCGCGGGACGCAAACCCAGCTGAACTACATTCCGGAGCAGTGGACCGACTTCATCTTCTGCGTTCCGGGAGAAGAGTACGGATTTCTCGGCGCGTCGCTCGTTCTTCTTCTCTTCGCGCTGCTCATCAATCGGGCGATCCGCATCGCGGCGCTCTCCAAGAACCGCTTCGGAAGTGTCGCCGCCATCGGCATCGCCGGTGTGTGGATCACGCACGTCTTCATCAACGTCGGGATGTCGATGGGGATCATGCCCGTCATCGGCATTCCGCTTCCGTTCCTTAGCTATGGCGGCTCCGCGCTCATCGCGAACATGATCATGGCGGGACTGTTGATGAATTTCTACGCGAATAGAAAAGAACATTAGAAGACAGTGGTCAGTGGTCAGTAATCAGTAGTCAGGGCCGAGCATTGTCGAGGCATCAGTGGCCAGACGCTTGATCGGCGATCAATCTGTTGCAATCACACACCCGCACACGTGCCCCTCGTCTCTGCTATATCGGTTAACAATCTCATCAAGACCTACACGCGACGGCGCGACACACCACTTCGTGCGGTGGATGGCATCTCGTTCGAGGTGCCGCAGGGATCGATCTTCGGCTTGCTCGGTCCGAACGGAGCGGGGAAGTCGACGACGATCAAGGTGCTGACGACGCTCCTGCCGCCGACGTCGGGACAAGTGTCGGTTCTCGGTCATGATGTCGTTGCGGACCCGCTCGCGG
>JBFYQI010000158.1:0-2610 GCA_041302875.1 Ignavibacteria bacterium | reverse complement strand
GGATTGATCCACTTTCGTCCCGAGGAGATCGTTGACCGTGCGGATTCACCCCCCGTGCAATTCACAAAACTCTCTATTGCCGGCAAACCGACGTTGATCGACACGGAGATCGATGAAGGCGTTCTTGAGCTCTCGCATACAGAGAACTATCTCGCGTTCTCCATGGTGACCTTGGACTATGTCAATCCTCGACGAAATCGCCTGCGGTACCAGCTTGTAGGTGCTGATCCGGCTCCCGTCGAGGTCGAAGGAGCGGGAACGGCCGACTATTCAGGTCTTGCGCCGGGTTCTTATACGCTGCGGATCACAGGAGCAAATAGCGACGGGTACTGGAATCCTGTAGGACTCTCCGTTCCGATCCGCATCCACCCGCCGTGGTGGCAATCGTGGTACTTTCGGCTGGGTGTCGTCGCGGCCATCGCGCTCCTGGCACTGTACCTTCATCATGTGCGCGTGGAAGGGCTGCTCGAACGGGAACGATTCAAAGCGAAAATGTCTGCGGAACTCCATGATGAGATCGGCTCGGGTCTGACCCGCATTGCGCTGTTATCTGAGATCGCACAGCGGAAGTCGGCCGAATCCCCGACGCAGGCTGGCGATGCATTTCAGCGCATCGCGCAATTGGCGCGAGAACTGCATGAAGCGATGGGGGATGTCGTCTGGTCGATCAACCCGAAGCACGACACCATGGAGAGTTTCATCCAACGCGCCACGAGGTACTTGAACGAAGTGTGTGAGGCGCGAGGGATCGTACTCACGCTTCATGTTGACGAACACGTGGCTTCGCTGCATGCAAACCCGGAGATGCTTCGCAACCTGCTCCTCGTCACCAAGGAAGCGATGACTAACGTCGTCCGTCATGCGGCGTGCGACCGGAGTGAAGTCCACATCCGACGGGAGGGAAGCGCGATGGTCTTGACAGTCGTGGACGATGGGAAAGGCATGGACCTCGCGGGGTCTGTTCAGGGCAACGGACTGCGGAACATGCGGAAACGTGTCGAACAACTTGGAGGAATGCTGACGGTGTGGAGCGAACGCGGGACCGGAACGAAACTCCACTTTGTGATCCCGACGAACGCCAAACGTGTTCCAGGCGAATGATAACAATTGAGCGTCGCAGGAGGCCATCAACCACCTAGGAGGTTGCCATGAAACCAAAACGGTGTCTTCTTCTGATCGTTCTCACGATGTTTCTTCTGGCTGAAGTAGATGCACAACCAGTGAAGTCAGGATCTATGCCGATTCCCCCGCCTTTTCCTGCACCCATGCTTGGGACGATCAGCGGTCATGTGTATCTTCGTCCGATAGTTCCATGGGGACCGGCGCCATACCATTCTGGGCTCATGATTGTGATTCTCAATGAGTACTTTGAGCCATTCAGAGGATCTCTTCCCGGGGTTCCCCCGCCGGTTCCAGGATCAATCCTTAATGAACGCTCCATGCCCAGCAAAGGCACACTCCCTGCGATTTCCCGTACGGTTCCTGGTCCTATGCCTTTCTGCTGTCCTCCACAGCCAGGTTGTCCCTGCATGCCCATGCCGCCAGACGGTGCCTACCGGATTGGATATCAATTCACAATGGTACCGTTCGAGAAATATCGGATCGGTCTTGCGGTTCCAGACTCATTGGCAATGGCAACAGGGGGGATCTCTGGAAGTCTCAGATTCATTGCGTATGCCTCAGCAGACGTCTATTCCGTGAACCAGGCGGACACATCGAGTGCACGATTACTGAAACTCAGTCCGCTCAACCCCTCCGCATCTGATGTTGATGTGTATTTTGCTGAGGAGTGTCCGTGACATGAAGCCGGAGGAAGTGATTTCCACCAACATCGTCATCGTCGACGACGATGCGGAGATCCGGGAGGGCCTTTCTTGGATCATCGACAAGACCGAGGGATTCAAGTGCGTCGGGACGTACGGCACATGTGCGGAGGCCCTGAAGAATCTCGACAAGGACCTCCCCGATGTGGTCTTGATGGATATCGGCCTTCCCGATGGGAATGGCATCGATTGCACGCGCCAAATGAAGAAGCGGTTCCCGACGATGCAGGTCCTTATGCTTACAGTCCACAGCGACGACGAGACCATCTTCAATTCATTGCGGGCGGGAGCGGTCGGATACATCCTCAAGAAAACCCCTCCGGCAGAACTCATCGCCGCGATTCGGCAGACTGAAGAAGGGGGCGTACCGATGACGGGTGAAGTGGCCCGGAAGGTGCTGAAGTACTTCAAGCAGGATGACCCGAAGGGGTTCACGTCTTCGCTGTCCGACCGCGAGGTGGACGTTCTGAACGCGCTGATTGAAGGGCATTCCTACAAGGCGATCGGAGACAAGCTCTTCATCAGTCCCCATACCGTCCGGTTTCATCTGCACAACATCTACGCGAAGCTCCACGTGAACACCCGGGCCGAGGCCGTAGCGGAGGCGATGAAACACCGGGTCCCCGGGAAATTTTCGTAGAGGCGAAAGACGAAGTTAAGCGCACCTTTTGGCACGCTCCGGGAGACTTAGACTCCCGGAGTGTTGCCATTCCTGCATCCCATTCCTTGAGAAAACACTCCCGGCTTCTTAACCTGCCGGGAGTCCCTCAAACAGAGTCCCTCGAAT
>JBFYQI010000133.1:0-8342 GCA_041302875.1 Ignavibacteria bacterium | reverse complement strand
GCGCGCGTGCGAACTCGCGGATCTTCTTGTCGCGTCCGGACACCTGTCCGCAGATGGTGTCCTTCGCGTGGAACTCGACCGCCTCGTCCTCCATCGTCGCAACGACAAGTTCCTTCACGCGTGTCGCCAGTGCATCGCGGATCGCGTAGAAGGTCGGCTTATCCATCGTCGTTTGTGAGAAGAGAACCGTCTTCCGGTCCAGCGTGACGGCGTTGATCTCCGCGACCGACTTGAGCACGATCGCTTCGCCGTTCGTCTGGCCGACGAGGCCAACGACCTCAGCATGATCTTTTTTACCAAAGATGACGACCTGAAATCCATCCAAATAGAACTTGCGGATCCGCTCCTGCACTTTCGTGACGACCGGACAGGTCGCATCAACGATCGTGATGCCGCGCTCACGCGCCTTGCGGAACGTCTCCGGTGGTTCACCGTGTGCGCGCACTAGCACGGTCGCTCCGGTGAGCCGATCCAGGTCCGCATGCGTGATCGTTTCCAGGCCTTGCTCCCGAAGACGCGCGATCTCCATCGGATTGTGGATGATATCCCCGAGCGAATACAGCTTCCGCCCGGCGGCGAGCTCGCGCTCCGCGATCTCCACGGTCCGAACCACGCCCCAGCAAAACCCCGAGGAGCGATCGATCTCCACCCTCATCCCGTCACCCACGATTCATCTTTTCGACTGCTCGCTCGACAATGAATGTTACCTGCTGCTCGATGGTCAGGTCCGATGTATCCAGCTCGATGGCTTCGTCCGCCTTTTTCAGCGGGCTTGCCAACCGCGTCGAATCCTTCTTGTCGCGGGATTCGATCTGTTGTGCCAATTCCAATTCATCCGCATCGATCCCGCTCAATTCGAGATCGCGCTTGCGGCGTCGCGCACGTTCGAGAACGTTCGCAACCATAAAGATCTTCAATTCTGCGTCCGGCAACACGACAGTGCCGATATCGCGTCCTTCGAGAACCACGCCCCCTGCGGCGGACATTCGTCGCTGCTCACGGACCATCAGCTCACGCACGCCCGGATAACTGCTTGCTGCACTGACCGCCGCGGTCACTTCAGGCATCCGAATGCGCGACGTGACATTCTCGCCGTCGAGCATCACCTGATTCCCTTCAGGGCGACTCCGCAACTCGATCTGGGTCTTATTTGCCAGACGCTCGACTGCTTCACGGTCATTCACATCGACACCGTGTTCCAGTGCCTTGAGCGTGATCGCCCGGTACATCGCTCCGGTGTCAAGATGGAGAAAGCCCAATCGCTCAGCGACAAGCCGGGCGGTCGTGCTCTTACCGGACGCCGCCGGTCCATCGATGGCGATCGCAATCTTTCTCAACGAGTTGGTGCCCATTTAAGGGCTTTAAATATACGGAAAATCAATGAGGAGGGCAACCGTCAGTCGGGACGGATGAAAGGAGAGTATTCGATGGGTCCCCAAAGGCGTGCAATGAGGTTCTCCTGAGGTGTGAACAGCGTGATTCCTTCGACAAAACCGTTTTTCTCGACAAGAACGGTATGGAGGATCTTGTTCTCGGGGTTCTTATGAATCGCCAATGCCAGATTGGGAGCCGTTGACCGGAATCGGATGAAGATCGAGTCCTCCGTCTGCACCATGGGAAGTCCTGAATCTGTGAAGAATTTTGCCATCTCCAGCGTGCGGCGATAGGTTCCACCGGTTGGACCGATGACCTTCTTTCCGTCGAGGACGATCTCCCTGTCATCATACGCCATGATGATAAGCGATCTGTCGCCGTTCAACCATTTCAACAGTTTGGCGCCGTGCCCATCGTCGATCGAAAAGCTGTAATTTGCGTCGAGGAAGAGAAACCGGTCGACAAAATCAGGGATCGCATCGTAACCATTGATGAATCCCCACAACAAGCTTCCCCCGCCACTGTGGCACGCAAGGGTAACGCGGGTGTCGAGCGGAAATTGTCCACGCACCCAGTCGATCATGGCACGGATGCGCTGCTCGCTTTGAGGGGTCGTGCTCCTCCAGTTCGGCCAGCTTCTCAGTGCCGTTTCCAGATAGGCGACGATGTAGTTCGTGGCCGTATCCTGAATACGGAGAAGCCGCGTCTGCGCGCCGATATGCTGGATTCCGAAATGCCAGTCCACTCCCTCCTTCACTTCCTTCCCAACTGTCTGCTCGATGGTATTTCCGTTCGGCAACGCGTAGAAGATGAGCCGCGTTGGCTTGCCTTCGTCATAGTCGAGTGGCGCATTCACGAGGACTCGCACGCCGGGTTCGAAGGCCAGTTCCCAGGTCTGCTCGCCGTACTCCGCATCCGAAAAGAATTGCTCGAATTTGGAGGCGGCGGCGCAGGAGGCAAGACCAAGAGCGAGCATGAACACGAGGAGAACTTGCAGAACGAGGGTTTTTGTCGTAAGATGGCAAATGGAATATGTGAGATGGGAGATGTGGAGAGGCGGTCCGTTCTTCTCATTTGACATATCACATCTCACATCTGACATCGTACGCTCCATCTTAGCATCTTCCTTCTAACGCCCGAGTTCCCTTCTCATGCTCCTTACCCGCCATCCTGCAAATCCAATACTAACGTATAAAGACCTCCCGTTCAACTGCAACGCCATCTATAATCCCGGCGCGGTAAAGATTGGGAGCAAATACGTTCTCATGCCCCGTGTTGAAGACGGACGTCGGGACAACAAGCTGCACGTCGCCTGGAGCGATGATGGAGTCCGTTTCTCCGTCGAACCCGAGCCCATCACAGTGCTCGGTTCGATCGACGACGACCTCCCCGAGAAACATATGTACGACCCACGGATCACAGCACTCGAAGGATCCTACTATGTCGCATATTGTTCGCAGGATTTTGGAGAGGTCGTCCGCATCGGCCTGCTGCAGACGGATGACTTCAAGACATTCCGGCGGAAAGGATTCATTACCGAACCGTGGAATCGGAACTGCGCCCTCTTCCCCGAGAAGATCGGCGGGCGGTACGCGCGAATTGATCGTCCGATGAATGGGAATGACGTTGTCAATGTCGTTTCATTCTCTCCTGATCTCATCCATTGGGGAGAGAGTAAGCCGATCGACCTCGAACCACAAACCTGGATGCGTCAGAAGTGGGGCATGGGTCCCACGCCGATCAAGACCGCGCACGGCTGGCTCGTGATCATTCATGGCGTGTGGCTCGCCGTCAATTATATCTATCGTCTCGGTGTCATCGTGCTCGATCTTGAGAAGCCCTGGAAGGTCATCGGCCAGAATCCGGAGTTCATCCTCACTCCGCGCGAGGACTATGAACGGGTCGGAGACACCATGGACTGCGTCTTTTCCAACGGCGCCATTGTCGAACCGGACGGAACGATCAAGGTCTATTACGGCGCCGCGGACACCTGCATTGGGCTGGCGGAGGGGAGAGTGGAGGACTTGGTTAGATCCTGTACGAATCCGTGAGTCAATTCATAATTCATAGCTCAATAATCAAAAGGGGTGACCTGTTTTATCCTTTCTTTTGACTTTTGACTTATAACTTTTGTCTTATAAGCACTCACTTCCCTCATGACCTCCTCCCCCCGTCTCCGTTCCATCGACCTGCTTCGCGGGCTGACCATTCTCACGATGATCTTCGTGAACGACGTCGCCTCGGTCGTCAATATCCCGTGGTGGATGAAGCATATGCCGCAGGAAGCGGACGGGATGACCTTCGTCGACGTGGTCTTTCCTGCCTTTCTCTTCATCGTCGGAATGTCCATTCCCTTCGCGCTCGATAAGCGCCTGCGTGAATCTGATTCGCTGCTCGGCGTCATCACGCACATCGTCGTCCGAACAGCGGGCTTGCTTCTTCTCGGCGTGCTGATGGTGAATATGCACGATGTGAACGCGGCTGCGACCGGCATCTCGCGCAGTTGGTGGATGCTCCTGGTCTTTCTTGCAGCGATCCCGCTCTGGACCGTCTTTCCAAAAGACCGGCGCCGGCTGGGACAGTGGATCAAGATCCTGGCGTTCCTCATCCTGCTCGTTCTCATGTTCATCTATCGAGGGGGACCGGATGGAAATGTTCACTGGTTGAAGACGAGTTGGTGGGGAATCCTCGGGTTGATTGGGTGGGCGTATTGCTTCTCTTCCCTCCTCTACCTTGCCTTGCAACTGAGGACGGAATTCATGGTGGCGATGGTGGGCCTCTTCACATTAGTATTCATCGGCGACAAGGCGGGATATTTTTCGTCGCTCTCGTTCATTCGCGAGTATCTGTATATCGGCGGACATATCGGCGGGCATTCGCTCATCACGTGCGCTGGCGTTGCGGCGGCGATGATGATCCGCGATGAAGCACGATTGCCGAAGTATTCTGCCCGCCTTACCGTTCTTCTCGCGTTTGCTGGATCGCTTGCTCTGCTTGCGTACGCGCTCGCGCCTTATTATGGAATCAACAAAGTTGGTGCAACGCCTTCCTGGGGGTTGTACTCAGCCGCCCTGTGTACCGCGTTGTTCGCGCTGATCTACTGGGTGGTCGACATCCGGAAGAAGTTGCTCAGCCGGTCGCTCCTCGATCATGCCGGAGAGAATCCGTTGCTCGCGTACATCCTCCCCGATATCTACTACGCGCTTCTTGGCATCCTTGGCCTTTCCTTCGCGGATACCGTCTTCGCTTCGGGACTTCCCGGCATCATTCGCTCGGTCCTTGTGGCTGTACTCGCGGTCCAATTGACTGGCGTGGCGACAAAACATGGATTGCGGATGAGGTTCTAGAATTCCACCATCCATCACAATGTTCTTCTCCCCCAATCTTATTTCCCGTACGTTCATCCTCAACATACCATCTATGAGGATTCACATGAAGAACCTTTCAGTTCTCATTCTCTTTCTTTTGTTCTCTCTCTCCCTCCTCGTGGCCGACGAAGCCCGATTCATGAAGAGTCCGGACATCCGAGGCAACAAGATCGTATTCACGTACGAGGGTGATCTGTGGCTGGCATCCGCCTCTGGCGGGAACGCCACACGCATCACGACGTCTCCTGGCAACGAATTCGCCGCCAAGTTCTCCCCGGACGGCAAATGGATCGCGTTCAGCGCGCAATATGACGGAAGCCTTCAGGCGTACCGCATCCCCTCTGACGGCGGCGTCCCGCTTCGATTGACGTACACGCCCGGTGCCGCACAAGTTGTTACCTGGGCACCCGACGGAAAGCGCATCGTCGTGCGGTCGATGTTCGAGAATTTCATTACGCGCGATCCGAACCTCTTCTGGGTCACGCTTGACGGCTCCGCCCCGCCCCAACGCTTCCCCACCGACCGCGGACGTCTCTGCAGCTTCAACGCCGACGGAACAAAGATGCTCTACCAACGCCGCGGAGACGAAGAGTACTACTGGAAACGGTATCGGGGCGGACGCTATCCCGACATCTGGATGTACGACTTCAATACGAATGCCTTCTCGTCAGTGACCGAAACGGTCGCCAAGAATGCCTATCCCATGTGGATCGGCGACGCGATGTTCTACGTGAATGATGAGGCGACCGGCGTTTCCAACCTCGTCCGCATGGACCTTGCAACAAAGAAGATCACGCAGATCACTTCCTACACCGACGTCGATGTGATGATGCCCTCCACGGACGGATCATCGGTCATCTTCCTTCATGACGGATACCTGCATACGTACGATGTGGCAAGCGGGAAAGTCCAGAAGCTGAGCATAACGGTCAGCAGCGACAAATGGACACAGCGTTCCAAGTACATCAACCCCAAGGACTTCCTTCAGGAGTATTCCATTAGCAACGATGGCGAGACCGTCCTGGCGGAAGCGCGCGGCGATCTCTTCAGCATTCCAACCGGCAAAGGGACCACCAGGAATCTGTCGCAGACGGCCGGAACGCGAGAACGATTTCCCCGCCTCTCCCCGGACGGCAAGACCGTTGCATTCTACTCGGATAAGTCCGGCGAGTATCAGATCTACACCCAGCCGCTCGGCGGCGGCGAGTGGACCCAGTTGACGACGACACTCAACCGGGCCGTCTATCATCTCGAATGGTCCCCTGATGGGAAGAAGATCCTGTTTGGAAACAAGGACTTCGCCATCTTCATCCTGGATGTTGCCACGAAGAAGATGACCCAGGTCGACGCATCCAACCAGATGAAGAACGATGAATTCTTCTGGGAGATCAGCGATTACGCTTGGTCGCCGGACAGCAAATGGATCACCTACAGCTTCGTCCAATACAATCGCAACAGCAAGGTCTTCCTGTATGAGGTCGCCTCCGGCAGGAAAACCGCTGTGACGGATGATTTCTACGATAATCTCCACCCAAGATTCGACGCGAACGGAGACTATCTGTACTACACGTCCAGCCGAAATTTTGACCTCCACATGGATTTCTACGAAGACGACCATGTCATCGCAACGCCGTACACGGTGATGGCGCTTCAACTCCGTGCGGGCGAGAAGCCGCCGTTCGCCGATCCTGCAACGAGCGACAAGCCGGCGGCCGCACCTGCATTTCGCATCGATCTGGAAGGCCTCTCATCACGCGTGACGCCGCTCCCTGTTACGGCAGGCAACTACTTCTCTCTCCGCGCAGGCAAAGGGAAGGTTCTCTGGACATCTGTTGATGCATTCACTGAGGACGAATACGAAGAGATCTTCAAACCGGGGGGCGCAAAAAAGTGGAAGCTTCACATCTTCGACATGGAGAAGCAAAAAGAGGTCGTCCTTGAAGAAACGATCTCCTCGTTCGCCCTTTCCGACAACGCGGAACGAATCATCGTCCGCCGCGGGGGAGATCTCTTCGCGTCAAGCGTCGCCGACGCGTACCAGAACAAAGCGGTCGCGGGCGCCGTGAAGTTGACCGACATGCTGTATCACGTCGATTACCAACAGGAATGGAACCAGATCTTCACCGACACGTGGCGGTGGTATCGGGATTTCTTCTACGATGCAAACATGCACGGACGAGACTGGCATGCGATGGGGACATTCTATCGCTCATACATTCCTTCGCTCCAATCTCGCGACGACCTGAACTGGCTTCTTTCCCAGATGGTCGGTGAACTCTGCGTCTCTCACACGTATGTCGGCGGAGGCGATTCCGGACCGCTGACCGCTCCCACTTCCCCCGTCTTTACTGGCATGCTCGGTGCCGACATCACGCCGGATGCGAACGTCGGATTCTATCGCCTCTCGAAGATCTATGGCGCGACGGCCTACAACGCCGACCTGAAGGGCCCGCTGGTGCGTCCCGACATTCGTGTCAAAGAAGGCGACTATCTTCTTGCGATCAATGGAACGACGCTTCGGGTGCCGACCGACTACTGGAAACTCCTGCAGGTGATTGCAGGACAAAAGGTGCGCGTGACCGTGAATGAACGGCCAACGCTGGAAGGCGCCCGCACGTACGAGGTTCTCCCTGTTCGGAACGAGCAGCAGCTTCGGTATCACCGCTGGATCGCGGACAACATCGCCTATATCACCAAAGCGTCGGACGGCAAGCTTGGCTACATGCACATTAATGCGATGGGAGCCGGCGGAGTCGGCGAGTTCGACAAATACTGGAGGGCGTTCCGATACAAGGAAGGGATCATCATCGACGTGCGCCGGAATGGCGGCGGATGGACCGAGTATTTCCTGATCGACAAGCTCGAGCGGAAGGTCACTTCCTACAACGTTCTGCGCAACATGGTACCGTTCCGGTATCCCGGCACCGCGGGGAACGGGAACTACGTGGTCATCTCAAACGAGAACAACGGTTCGGACGGAGAGGCCTTTGTCGATCACTTCAAGGCGCGGAAACTCGGGACCGTGGTGGGCGTCCCGTCCTGGGGCGGACTGGTCGGCATCCTGAACGGACAAGCGACGATTGATAACGGGACCGTCCATCAGTCGAACAACGCATTTTTCGGAGCGGACGGAAAGTGGATCGTTGAAAACCACGGTGCCGATCCCGATATCCTGGTCGACAACGATCCTGCGAGTTTGCTCGCCGGGAAGGACTCGCAGCTCGACGCGGCCATCAAGGAGGCATTGCGGAAGGTGAAGGAGGAACCGTTCAGATTTGCGCCGATGCCGGCGTATCCGAAGAAGTAGCAAGGGATATGTAGGAAGCAGAAAGCCCGTCGACCTGGTTCTTGGTAGACGGGCTTCTTTATTTCCTGTCAATCCGCAATCAACAATCTCTGCCCGCCTCAATGGATCTGCGCGGCAGGCGGGCACAATCCTCAATGCTTCTACTCACCCAGGATGCGCTTCACGACCTCCAGCAATTGCGGCAGCGTGAAGCCTTTGTCCAGGTACTCCACCGCCGCTCCGGATTTCCACGCCCCCGCACCTTGCGCCGCGCTGGTCATCATGATGACCGGGATCTTCGCTCCATCGGGAGT
>JBFYQI010000127.1:0-7169 GCA_041302875.1 Ignavibacteria bacterium | reverse complement strand
CGGACGCTTCACCCTCGTCTGCGGTCCCCCGAGGACGGCGGCGCTCCCCTTCGGCCTCGGCTCCAGCAGAAACGCCTGCGGTCGACCGCTTCGACCGTAGAGCAGGGCGCGCCAGGCAAGCACATCCCGCCGGAGTTCAAGAACGGATGCCTGCCAGCCGGTGAATCGGGATAGCGTGACGCTGTCTCCCCTCTGCGTTCCGGCGAACAGACCGAGGTCGCCGTCAGCGGCGATGATGGTACCGAAAACAGAGTCGCCGCGTGCCCAGAAGGTTGCGGTCTGCGTTGTGTCGATTCCGTCCCTGCTCTCCTGGAACACACGGTATGTGCCGACGAGTGCGTATGCGGGTGGTGTATCTTGGTCGGACGGTGAAACGATTCTCGACGTCGGCGACGCCTCGAATGCGTTCTTCGCCGTGTCCTTGCGGTAGCGGTAGAAATATCCTCGCCAGGTCGTGCCGTCCCAGATTCCGAGCATGGCAGAACGATACTCGGAAAAAATGAACGCGAGAGAGTCGCCGCTGTGCCGGATCTCGGGAATGGCCGTTCGTTCGTCCCCGTTCACGAAGAATCCGGTCGCCTGTTCGTCTCCCAGGTTGAGCGTGAAGTGAAACGGGAGTTGCTTGCCGTCGACAAGCGTCATTGTTCCGGTCCACGTTGCATTGGGGGGAAGCGGCTCGCTGCATCCGGCGAAGAGGAACAAGAGCAGGGGGAGAATGGACGAGGAGCGGATCGGGAAGCGCATATCAGAAGAGTCCGGGATGTTTGCCGCTGCCGAAAATGGAGAGGAAGAGGATGAGGAGGAGCAGCAGCGTTTGGACGAGATAGTAGGTTGTCAGGTTCTTCTCGAGCACGCGCAATGTCTGCTCGGATCCCTCGGGCGCTTGCCCGGCGATCATCGTATCGACGAGCCGTGAGCGCCTCCGGCTGATGATGGGTCCAAAGACAACCCCGTTGACCACCATGAAGGCGAACAGGATGACCTTCGCCATCAGCCAGCCTTGCGAATGCCAGATCATCGGGTTCGTCGGATAAACGCTGACGATGTTGATGATGCCGGTGACGAGCAGGATGAGGGCCGCGGTCGGCGACAGCAGACCGTTGGCCCGGCCTGCGCGCAGGAGGATTCGCTTGAACGTCAGGTCCTTCTCCCGCCGGCTTCGACGTTCGATCATCCACCCGCCGAGGAGGGCGGTGACGAGAAAGCCGAAGCCGAGCAGATGGAGCAGGAAATTGAACGACCCGGTCATTTCTTTTCCTGAACGAGATCGCCGGCCTTCAGGTCCGTTCCCGCAAGGATCTTTGCCTTTGCCGCTTTTCCCTTCAGCGCGTCCTCCAGGACCTTGATATGCCCGACCTGCGTCTCCTCCGAGCCGAGCGACAATCCCGTATCGGGATCCTTGATCTCTTCCCCCTTCCGCATGATGACGAATTCCATTCCCGGCTTCACGTTCCCCTCAGAACCCGGCTTCATCAAAAGCGTTCCGTCGGCGTTAACCTTCAGGATCTTTCCCGACCAGGGGATGCTCGCCATGTTCTCCGTGATGAGTTCGACCACTCCGTCGACGGCTTGACGCGTGGCTTTGCCGATATCGGTATCATCCCAGTTGTTCGTGTTGCTGAAATCGACCTGTTGGAGGTCCACGGAGAAGCCGGTCGACGATTCAGAGCCCTCTTCTGTTTCGGCGGCGATGATCTCGCCGGTGTTGGTGTTCACCAGGCGGATGTCGACGACGCAGCGTGCGACCTTCTTCGTGATGCTTCCGCCGAACAAGGAGGTGGCGCCGCCAATGCTGCTCTGCTTGGTGCCGAATTCCGTAACGGAACCGACGACGAAGAGCTCAACGCCGAGGAGTTGGCCGACCTTCGGTGCGGTCTCCGGTGTGACCATGAACGATTGACCGAATTGCTGCTCCTGGATGACCCGTTCGATCTCCTGGCGCTCGATGGTCATGAATTTTCCGGATTTCACCAACGCCGTGATAAGCATGTCTGCGACTCCTTCGCCGAGGGAGTGATACCCGCTCCCGGTTCGGTCGTTGAACCGTGCGACCGCGACTCGTTTCTTCAATTGGGCGTCGGCGGCGGCGAGGATGAGGAGTGAAAGCACGCCGACAAACAGAACACGTGCGAGCTTCATGAGGGATCCTTTCAGAGAGAATGATGGAGGATGATTCTCGTGGACATGGGAGTGCCCTATCTTCTCGAAAAATCAACCGAATGTCAATGGCTGCCGGAGTCCGGGAACCAGCGGGGAGCGATCGGAACGTTTCGCTCGAAATCCCACAGTGTCCTCCGACGAAGGTCGGCCAGCGCGATCTGATAATCCATCATCGCATTGAGGTTGTTCAATTTCGCGTTCGTGAGACGCTGCTGGGATTGCGCAAGGTCGTTCCGACTTGCCGTTCCCGTCTTGAACCGTTCCACGCTGATGTCGTATCCCTTCTGCGCAACGAACACGACCTTCTCCAACACGAGAATGCGGGACTCGGCGGCACGCAATCGATTGAGGAGGTCGAGGATCTCGAGACGGATCTGCTGCTGCGTGTTCTCGAGCGACATCAACGCGGCTCGATGCTGGATGCGAGCTGCCTGGACATCGAGTTCGTTGCTTCCCCAGTCGAAGATCGGAATGCTGAGAGACAAGACGCCGCCGCGCGTGACGCCGTACTCGTCCAGCAACCGGTTGAAGACCGATGTCGCTCCGTTGATGCCGTAGCTGGCGGTCAGGTCGGCGCGAAATCCGCCGCGTGCTTCGGCCGTCGAGATGTCAAGGAGGCGAAGGTCGATCGTCTGCCGCGCACGGATGACCTCCGACCGTCCTCCGAGCGCCTTCGTGATGGCGGCGTTGCGGTCAACCGTAACGGGGGAATACGCGGGGGCGGCGACAAGCGTGAATTGCTGATCGTCCGAAAGGCCAAGCAGCTGCCGGAATGCATTCGACGCGCGGCTGACGTCCCGCTCGACATTGAGGAGATCATTCTGGCTGCTCACCAGATCGACCTCCGACTGCAGGTAATCGACCTCGGGGACAAGCCCGCTGGAGAACTTCGTTCGGGCAGTCTCGAACATCTCCTGATTCTGGTTCACCTGTTCCCGGATGATGGCGGAGCGCTGCTGGAGCTGGTACAGCGAATAGAACGATTCGGTCACCGCGTACTCGATGTCGAGCTGGGTCCGCACGAAGTCCGCGCGCGCCTGATCGGACGCGATGCGGTTTCGCTCTTCTGTCATGCGGTAGGTGTTCGGCGTGAACAGGGGCTGGCGGTACTGAAAGGTGAGGTTGTTGAAGAAGTCGCGGCGAAACTTCGAAGAGGAAGAGAGGCCGCTGGTCTGTCCACGGCCGATCAGCTGTTCCTGCAGCGTCAACGTTCCCCCCAGGAAGGTCAAGGGCTGACTGATCGTCAATCCTCCCTGCACCTGGGCCGTCTGGACCTCGTAGTATTCGTACTGCGCGGTCAGGGGGTTGAACTCATTCGTGAGCGATTCACTGTAGTTCGGCAGCTGCGCATTGAAACTCACCGACGTACGGAGCTGCATCAGGTCCGCTTCGAGCCCCTTCATTGTCGCCTGATAGGACGCCGTTGCACTGCGCGCGCCGTACCCCTGGCGAAAGGCAAGCTCGATGGAATAGGGGAGCGTGAGTTCAAGAGCCTTCGGTTGCGAGAACAGGAGAGGGGAACAGAAGAAGATAAGAGAGAGGATCGACCGCATGAGACATGGCTCCATATGCTGAGCGCTGAAACCAGAAATCAGAATTCAGAATTCAGCGCCAATACTCAGCACTCCGAATTCCCAACTCCGAACTCCGAACTCCCAACTCCGAACTGCTATCACTCGTACCGCAGCGATTCGATCGGATTCTGTCGCGCGGCTTTGCGTGCGGGATAGAAGCCGAATGCGATGCCAACCATCGCGGAGACGGTGAAGGCCATGAGAACGGCGGGAGGAGAGACGGTTGTCCGCCAGCCTGCATAGAGCGTGATGGCTTCCGTCAGTCCGAACCCGAGTGCGATGCCAACCAGCCCGCCGACGATGCTCAGGAAGACCGCCTCGAACAGGAATTGGCCGAGCACGTCCGCCTGCGTGGCGCCGATCGCACGGCGAATGCCGATCTCTTTCGTTCGCTCCAATACGGATGCGAGCATGATGTTCATGATGCCGATGCCGCCCACCAACAACGAGATCCCGGCGATGGCGCCCATCACGATATTGAAGATCTTCTGTGTCTGCTGGCTTTGCTGCAAGAGCGCCTCGGGGACAATGACCTCGTAGTCCGGAACGCCGTAATGCCGGCGAGTGAGGATACGTTCGATGACCGTGGTGACCTCAGAGATCCACTCTTCCGATGTGACCTTTACGGTGAGCTGGTCCAGCTGGTCACGCGGGATCGCAACGTCGTTATTCGAAGAGCGCACTTGACCGCGGCGGCTGACGGAAACGGAAGCTTGCTCGTCGCGGATGATCCGTGCCATCTTGTATTGCGCGGTGGTGAGAGGAATGTACACATCCATATTGAGGTTGCGCACCTCGAAGGAACCGACCTTTTTCGCAGGGACGGACTGCGATTCCATGACGCCGACGACAGAGAACCAGAGGTCGTCGATCTTCAATTCTTTCCCGATCGCAGGATTGCCGCGGAAGAAGGTCCGTTGAATGTCGGCCCCGATGACGCAAACGTTGGCCTGGCCGGGGAGATCGACGGGGAGCAGAAACCGCCCCGCGCGTAGCCGGTATCCGAACGCCCGGAGGTACTCCGGTGTGGTGCCGATGATCCGCACATCGTGTCGCTCACTTCCGACCTGCGCCGCCGCATTCTTTTCCCATTGCGGGACGACGAATTCCACGTTCGGACAGATCTCCAGGATGGCTTCGGCATCGAGCGCAAGCAAGCCCGGGGAGAAACTGGCTTGTGCATTGTTGCGGCTTTCCTCGGAAGGAACTCGTGCGCGGATGAGGATATTGTTCATCCCCATAAGCCGGATCTGCTCGAGGGCCTCCTCGCGAGCCCCCTCGCCGATGGAGAGCATCGCGATGACCGCAGCGACGCCGAAGATGATGCCGAGGGCGGTCAGAACCGAGCGGAGCTTGTGAGCGATCAGGCCGTCAAGACCGATGCGGAGGTTCTCTCCGGCTTTCACGGAGTACGCCTTCGGTTGTTGCGGCGCTGCTCGGCTGGCTGCTTCTTCGTCTCGCCTGGCTTCGCTGCAGGTTGTTCGACGTGTTCCGTCTCGTTCGGATCACGCAACGCGACGCGGTCGCCGGGGTTCAGTCCCCGCTGGATGACAACGAAATTGCTGTTCCGCTCTCCCGCCAGAACGCGGCGCGCGACGGCTTCGTCGCTGTTCATGCGATAGACGATGGTTTGTCCCTCCCGGTCGAATACGGATTCGAGCGGGACGTACACGGCGCGCTCAAGGACAGCCATGATGATCTCATTCGATGTCGTCATTCCCGGCTTCAGGATCGGGTCCGCTCCCTCAATATCCATCACCACTTCGAATGTCTTGATGGACGAAGCGCGGTCCTTCATCTGTCCGATCGTTCCCACAGTGGCCACCCGCGCAGCGAACGCGCGTTCGGGAAATGCATCCAACCGCACTTCCACCGTTTGGCCGGTCCGTACCTTGCTGATGTCCACTTCATTCACGTTGGAGACCGTCTGCATCTTCGAAAGATCCGGGAGGCTCACGAGTGCCATCCCCGGCCAGGGGGAATCGCCGATGGCGACCTTGCGTCCGGTCTGCCAGTTCATCTCATACACCACGAGGCCGGGCATCGGTGCTTTCATGATGAGCTGTTCTCGCTCGCTGCGTGCCTTCTCGAGGTCTGAGGAGACTTGTTGGATCTTCAACTGTGCCTTCATGTCCTCGGACTTGTCGACGCGGAGTTGCGACTCGATCCGGCGCTTCGCCTGCTCCAGGTTCAGCTTGCTCCGTTCAAAACTGATCTCCGCTTCCTTCCGTGCAACCTCGGACTCGAATTTCACCTTCTCCGTCTGGAGTTGCGCCTGTTCCATGGCCAACTCCGAAGTCCGTAATGTGCTTTTCAGATCCAGCATGCGCGATTCCTGGTCCGCCTGGAGCTTCTTGTAGTCGGAATTCAGCATCGTCAGCTCCGACTCGCGGTCGAGGATCACCTTCTCGATCTCCGTCGTCGCGAATCGAACGACGATATCGCCCGCCTTGACCGTTGTTCCCTCGGGAACGAGATAGACGATCTGCGTCTGGCCGAAGCGGCCGCGGGGGACGGTGATGGTATAGGAATTGGTGGCGCGGATCTCTCCGCTCACCTTGATACTCACCTGAAACGGTCCGACGCGGACGGGGGCACTGGCGATGGCTTCAGCCGTCTCCGGCAGGAGAACGAAGTATGCAGCTCCGCCACCGACGATCACCAGGAGAAGTGCGATGAACCAGAGACGGCGATAGAAGGGCTTGTCACGATGAAGGGACATTGAGCGGGATCACTTTTCGACCAACAATTATTTTGGGAGTCCGTGTCGCGCGACGGACTCAACTGCCTCACAGAAACGATCCAGTTCTGCACGTGTGGTATAGACGTTGGGTGTGATGCGCAAACCGCGGAACTGTTCATGGGTAATGCCGACGGTGAAGATCTTGTGCTTGGACATCAAGTGGTGCGCCAACGATCCGGGATCAATATCCGTGACCTCGAATGTGGTGATGCCGCAGGAGTGTGCAGGATCCAACGGCGTGTGGAAGCGGATATTCGGCAGATGAGAGAGTGCGTTCGCCCAGTGGTCGCGCAAGGAGCGAAGGCGGGCAGCTTTCCGTTGCGGACCGATGCCTCGATGGAACAGCAGCGCTTCGCCGATCGCGAGGCGTGTCGCTGCCGAATGCGTGCCGATCTCCTCGAATTTCCGGATGTCCGAATCCTGCTTCTCTTCGGCTGCCATCAGCGGCCAGAACTTCGGGATCTTGTCCCGCTTGATGTAGAGGATGCCCGTCCCTTTCGGCGCATACAACCATTTATGCAGGGACGCGGCGAAATAGTCGCATCCGAGATCAGGCTGTTTGAACGGGAGGTGGGCGAACGAGTGGGCTCCATCAACCATCACCTCGATCCCTTTCGAGCGCCCCAGATCGCAGATGGCTTTGACGGGAGTGATCTGACCGGTCAGGAAGACGACATGAGAAATGAGGATCA
>JBFYQI010000047.1:0-6861 GCA_041302875.1 Ignavibacteria bacterium | reverse complement strand
GCAGATCTCAGCGGAACCGTACGCCCGGTTCGGATCGAGCTGGCGGAAACAGAATACTGTCGAGGAGTTCTTCAATGAAAGTGCGTCTCGTCTCGCTGTGTGTTGCTCTGGTCGGATTTATGGTGATGACTTCGTTCGCCCAACGACGGGTCGAAGTTGAGGCACCAGTACGTGTGCCTGCGTTGCTGACAGGATCGGGCGTCCAATCGGAGAAGTCGCCGCTGTTGGCGGCGGTCTTTTCGCTCATCCTTCCCGGGGCAGGAGAATGGTATGTCGGGGACCTATCGGGCGGTCAGTATCATCTGATGGCAGAAGGGGGACTGTGGCTGACGTACGGCGGCATGCGGGCGTACAGCACATGGCTGCGGAACGATGCACAAGCGTTCGCGGGGGAATATGCCGGAGCGAACTTCGCTGGCAAGGATGCAGATTTCGATGTGAACGTCGGAGACTACATCTCTCGCGATGCGTACAACCAGGCGATGCTTCGCAACAGGCAATACGACATGGTGTACGAGTCGGATGAGTACCAGTGGGAGTGGCAGAGCGCGGAGCAGCGGAGCAATTTCCGTGGGATGCGGGTCCGGAGCGACCGCTACAAGAGCGATGCGCAATTCGCCATCGCCGGCATGGTCGTGAATCGTCTCATCTCCGCCTTCAGTGCAAATCGACTTGCCCGGAGGCACAATGCGCAATTGTCCGAACGCTCCGCTGTCGATGTCGATCTCTATGCCGTCTCGGGCGCGGCGGCAGGCGAGGGAATTCGCCTCCATTTGCGCGCGACGTTCTGACGGAATGAATCTTCGGCATGCCGACCTATCGGTTGACCCTGGAATACGACGGGACCAATTTCGTGGGGTGGCAAACCCAGCCGAACGGGCGGTCCGTGCAGCAGGAGGTTGAGCGCGCGCTTCGTCAGATCCTCCAGCGCGAGGTGTCGATCGTCGGCGGCGGAAGAACCGATGCCGGCGTGCATGCACGAGGACAAGTCGCAAGCACGCGCCTGGATAAGTCGATCGATTGTATCGCATTGACGCGAAGTCTGAACGGATTACTGCCGGAAGACATTGTTGTGCGGACGGTGGACCACGCAGCAGAGGAGTTTCACGCGCGGTACAGCGCGACGAACCGTCGTTATCGGTACGAGATCGTCCGCATGCCCATCGCTGTTGGACGACAGTACGCGTGGCAGGTCACCTGGCCGCTTGACACAGACAAGATGAAAGCATGTGCGGCGCAAGTCATCGGAGAGCATGATTTTCAATCGTTCTGCAAACACGATACCGCAACACCGCACTTTCGCTGCATGGTCAAACGCGCATCGTGGGACGTGGTGGATCAGCGATTGCTGTTTGACATTGAAGCCAATCGGTTCTTGTACGGCATGGTGCGAGCGCTGGTCGGCACGATGGTGAACGTCGGGCGAGGATACACGCCGTTGGAACAGTTTGCCGAGATCATGGCGCGGCTGGACCGGAAGGCCGCGGGCATGGCGGCTCCCCCTCAAGGATTGGTGCTGGAATCGATCTCATATGAATGAAGGAAGCAGAAGCATGAAGCGGATGGCGATGCATGTGGGGATGGTGCTCATCATGGGGGTGATGTCACTCCGATGCGGTGGTTCGGCAGCGCTGAACATCTTCCCTGATACCAAGGATCTCGAACTCGGTCAGCAGTTGGACGAGGAGATCAAGAAGAGTCCCGGCGAGTACCCGATCCTGAAGGATCGTCCGGATGTGAAGGCGTATGTCGAGGGCATCGGGAAGAAGATCCTGAATTCGCCGGAGGTCAAAAAGCGAGGCGTGTACGCGTATCAGTTCGAAGTCATCCATGACGACAGTACGATCAATGCATTCTGCACGCCGGGAGGATATATCTACGTCTACACCGGCCTGATGAAGTTTCTCGACAATGAAGCCTCGCTCGCGGGTGTGATCGCACATGAGATCGCCCATGCGGAGCGGCGCCACGCCACGCGCCGGATGACGACTGCTCTCGGATACGAGATCCTCCTGTCGTTGGTGCTGGGGGAGAGCCCAACCGAGTCGGCGAAGCTGGCCGGGAACCTCTTTTCCGGTCTCGCGCTCATGAAGAACAGCCGCGGCGACGAAACCGAATCCGACACGTACTCCTTCAAGTATCTCCAATCCACGGAATACTATCCCGGCGCGATCCGGTTCTTTTTCGAGAAGGTCTCGACGGGCCGTCAGGGAGGAGCGCTGGAGCGATTGCTCTCCACACACCCGCTTCCGCAGGACCGGTTCGATCATATCAACGAGATGCTGAAGCAGGCTGGAAATCCTCAGCCGACCGAGGCGAATCTCTTTGGTGACCGATACAAGAAATTCATCCGCACTCTCCCGTAGCCAGAGGGATATGAACGCTCTGAAGAGAATATTGCGCAAGGCACTCATCAAAGGAGGACTGCTCCGGACGAAACTGTCCGAAGAGGAATTGGAGCAGGTCATCGATGCAGGCACATTGAGTGGTGCCATCGACAAGACCGAACACGAACTCATCAAGAGCATCCTCCAGTTCTCGGACATCACGGCGAAGGAGATCATGGTCCCGCGCCCGGATATTGTTGCGCTCGATATCGACATGCCGCGCGACAGCATCGTGCACCGCGTCATTGAAGAGGGATATTCCCGCCTCCCGGTCTATCGCGGAACGATCGACCACATTATTGGCGTCATCTATAGCAAGGATCTGCTCAGCCTTTTGGAACATCGCGATCTCATCATTCTGCAGGATATCATTCGTCCGGCATTCTTCGTCCCCGAATCGATCAAGATCAGCAAGCTGCTGCGGCAGTTTCAGCAGAACAAGGTGCATCTGGGGATCGTCATCGACGAATTCGGCGGCACGGAGGGATTGATCACGATCGAGGATATTATCGAGGAGATCGTCGGAGACATCATGGACGAATATGATGAGGCGCACCGTCCGATGCCGGCTGGCAGGGACGGCAGCACGGTCGTCGACGCCGCCATCACGATCGCCGAATTCAACCGACAGTTTCAGGCGCAGATCCCCGAGACGTCCGATTATGAGACACTCGCGGGATACCTGCAGTTCATCACGGGCCGCCTCCCGGAACCGAACGAAGAGATCCAATCCCCGTCTTTCGTGTTTCACATCATGAGCAAAAGCGCCCGGAGGATCCGGCAGATCAGTGTTCGTCCGATTCGGCGGACAGGTGACGAGGACTCGGAAACACCGACAGGGGATCCTGCGCCATGACTTCGACAACACATCTCATACGCAGGATCGCTGACCTGGTCAAGCGCCCGTGGCAAGAGATGGCAATTGCAAGCACGGCGCCCACGGATGGGTGGTACGTGGTTGGCGAGGGAATTGAGCTCTGGATCGAGTCGGCGAATGAACCGGATCGTCTCCTGGTGACCGGGGGCAGATCGGCGCATATCGGTGAGCTCATTCGTAAGTGGGTTCGTGAAGGGGATTGCGCATTGGATGTCGGAGCGGGAAGCGGTTACGTCTCGATACAACTCGCGCGATGCGTGGGCAGCACGGGGGTGGTACATGCATTTGATCCAGATGCCCGAACGCATGACGGATTCCGGCAAAACATCGAACGAAATCGGGTGTCGAATGTGACACTTCATGCGACGGCGCTTGGAGCGGAGCACACCGTGATGCGCTTCTACAGATCCACACACCGCGGTTGGTCGACCTTCTTTCCAGCTCCGGCCATGCGAGAGAGCATCGACGAAACGGCCGAGCTGGAGGTTCGAACGATCGACGGACTTAAGCGCGAAGGGAAACTCGACCTCGATCCTGCACGGTTGTCATTCATCAACGTGGATTGCACCGGGTCGGAGCCGTTCGCGATCGAGGGGATGGATGCCCTTCTGCATGAGAGCGATCCGCTGATCAACATCTGCGTGAACGAGCAGCACCTCCGTACGGCGGGTTCGTCTCTCGAGCTTCTCCAGCATGACCTTGCGTCAAAGGGGTACGTGTTCTTCCGTCCGGTCAAGCCGAAGGTCATGGGCCCGTCGCTGCTGCTTCGGCGTCAGATGAGCATCGACGGCGATCGGCCGCATGATGTGATCGCAGTGCGGCTGGAACGGGTGGCCGCTTTGACGGAATGCGGTGTCGTCATTCGTCCTTGAATTCCATCGCCAACGCGGCCGCATGCAACTCCTCTTCTTCTCGCCCATCCCCTACACACAGATCCGCCAGCGTCCGCAACAGCTTGTCGATGAGTTCGTTGTGCGCGGCTTCAGCGTGTTGTTCATCGAGATGAGCGAATGGAAGTCCTTCCCCGCGAAATGCTCCATCCCCTTTTTCCGCGCGCTCGGCCGTAGCATCCGATATCATCTCCTGGCGATCGTTGGTGCGCGGTCACTGCGGCGCCGACCGGGGAAGGATGCACTCGGAGAACGCGAGCGAAAAGGGGGAGTACGGAGATTGCTGATCCCGCTCGGCATTCCCCTCAACAAGACCTCTGCGGCTCTGATCAACGCGCTGAACAGGCGTGTGTACCGGCTGTTCTTGGATTCGGAGATCAAGCCTCAGCTCGAGGCGGATGCGGCGGCGATCGTGGAGCATCCCTTCTGGGGATCCGTACTGGAACGCAATGATTTTCCGCGGCTCTGCTACGACTGCATCGACGATTTCGGCGTCTTCATCGGCGCAAACTCCAAGGAGTTCTACGCAGCGGCGGAACGGTCGCTGTTGAAGAATGCGGATGTGACCTTCGTGACGGCGAAGGAGCTGGAATCCCGTCTTCGCGCGGTTGACCCGAATGCGACGATCGTCCGCGTGCCGAACGCGGTGCCGCGTTCCTGGCTCGGCGATCCATCGCCCGCACAGGAATTCCCGCATCCGGTCGTCGGCTACGTGGGCTATCTGGGCCCCTGGATCGACTTCGAGTTGCTCGAAGCTGTGATACGCAAAATGCCGGACGTGCATTTCGTCTTCGCCGGACCGGTAGATGACCGGATCGGTTTTGGCTCGATCTCAGAACTTCCGAACGTCAGATGGCTTGGTGTTGTCCCTTACACGTCGGTTCCGGGGCTGATCAAGGGACTGGATGTTTGTATGATCCCGTTTCGGCAAGGGGAGATCGCGCGCACGACGAATCCAGTGAAGGTCTATGAGTACTTTGCGATGGGGAAGCCGGTGGTTTCAACGCCGATACGCGAACTCGAGGAATTTCGGACAGGGGGAATCTTGTATTGGGCGGAGGATGCATCAGGATTGCTGGCGGCGCTCAGGAATGCACTCACGGAAACAGACCAAGCACTGCCGGCAAAACGCCGTGCGATCGCCGAACAGAATTCTTGGCACGCGCGGGTTGACCTTATGCTTCAGCACATGCGGCCTTCACGATAAGGATCGAACGTGTCGTTGTTCGAGCGGTTCTCCCGTAATGCTTCATACATGGTTGGTGGCACGGTCCTCCAGCGTCTTCTGCTGGGGGTCGGCGCGGTCATCTACGCGCGCCTGCTCGGGGCCGAACAGTACGGCATCTACGTCAACGTCTTTTCCCTGGTGACCATTCTCACAGCGGTCTGCCAATTCGGCGTTCCCTCGTCGTTCACAGCAATTCTCCCGCAGGTTGAGACAACCTCGCCTCATCGCGCTCCGCTCGTCGTTGGAGCAGGCCTCGCGTTGGTCGGCGGGTTCCTGACAGTGAGTGCTCTCATTCTCTGGCGCGGAGCAGGATTCTTATCCTCGGTCGTATACCACGATCAGATCCCGCGCCTTCTCTTCCTCATTGCGATTCCGTTCCTCCTTGCCTGGACGATGCAGACGGTGCTGGCATCAGTCCTGCAGGGGTTCCAGCATTTTCGATTCCACGCAGTCCAGTCTGTCGCGTTGGGTCTCTTCATCGTGGCAGGCTCGGTCGCCGGAATCTTGCTCGACAATGTGCGTGGCGCTCTTGTGGGGGCGTCGATCGGATATGCAGCCGGTCTGGCGCTGGTGTTCCGCTACGTGCACCGCCATTGGGGAATTCGGTTTCAGGGTATTGACGGTGCGTTCCGCGCAACGCTCGCCGAGGTTCGAGCGTTCGCCGTCCCAGCGTTCATTGGCGGACTCTTCGTCGCCCCCGCGTATTGGATCGGCAACGTTCTGCTCGTTCGCGATGGCGGCGTACACTGGTCGGGGATCTACGGGGTGGCGAACACGCTCGCACAGCTGGCGTTGTTCATTCCGGTCACCATCGCAGCGCCGCTTGTTCCCCTGATGTCGGAAGTCGCGGTGACCGGAGATCGCGCCGCACTCAGTCGGTTCACTGCGCAAAACCTCAGGATGGTATGGGCGCTCGCCTTGCCGACGGGATTGCTGGCGGGAGGGTTCGGCCCGCTCTTGATCACCGTCCTGTACGGGAGTGAATACGCAGACTCTGTTGTTCCATACCTGATTCTCTCCGCAACGAATGTGCTGATCGCTGTCACCGGCGTGGGAGGCTTTGTGCTGATGGCGAAACGCAAGATGTGGGAGGGCGCGCTGATCAATGCCGTCTGGTTTGGCTCGTTCGTCCTCCTCAGCATGCTCCTGATCGATCGGTACGGAGTGAACGGCCTCGCCCTCGCATTCCTCGCCTCCTACATTGGATTCGTCGGCGTCACACTCGTCGTCGTCCGCCGACATATCGACGTGGTTCTCGCAACCAGTATGGTGGGGAATGCGTTGGTGATCACCGTTGCCGGATTTGTCCTGATCGGGTTTGTCGTGCTGTTGGTCGCGTCTCCAATTCTCTCGGCAGCTGCATCGTTGGGCATCACGCTCCTGTTCACCTTCCTGGTCTGGCGATTCGGATTGACGGCAGACGACAGAACGAAGATCAGCGACCTCGTACAGGCTTCGGCGGGGCGGCTCCTCCAAGCA
>JBFYQI010000253.1:0-3634 GCA_041302875.1 Ignavibacteria bacterium | reverse complement strand
TGCTGCGGCATGAAGGAGAATTCCATCTTCCCGCGGTAGAAGAACTGCTCGTCGGCGCCGATGATCGGCAGGACCTCGGGCTGTTCGAACCCGCCGATGCGTTCGAGCGCATCGCGGACCTGTTGCTCCTTGAAGCGGAGTTGGGCATCGTAGCGGACATGCTGCCATTTGCAGCCGCCGCAGGTGCCGACGTAGGCGCAGCGGGGAGCGGCGCGGAGGAGCGAAGGACGATCGAGGCGGATGAGCCAGCCTTCGGCGAACGAGCGCTTTGCTTTGGTGATGCGGACAAGTCCGGTGTCCCCGGGGACGGCGCCGTCGACGAAGACGACGAGGCCTTCGTGGCGGGCGACGGCTTTTCCTTCGAAGGCGGCATCGGTGATCTCGAGGATCAATTCATCGCCGCGGTGGAGTGTGGGGTGTTGGGGCATAGGATAGGGATGGAATTCCGGATGACTCCGGGAGTGTTAGACTCCCGGAGTGTGCCAGTTGTTGATACCAGCTTTTCGTACCACACTCCCGGCTGGTTAAGAAGCCGGGAGTGTTTTCTAAAATGTTGGGACGTGGAATTGGAGCCTCAGCGGCTCAACCAATAACTCACCTTCAGCGTCACCACATTCTCTGCGCGGAGATCGAACAGATCTCCAAGGCTCTCCCCCGGCGAAACGCCAAATCGCTCCAGATCTCCCTCGCGGCGCTGGGACCAGACCAAATACGCCGTGCTGCCCGGGAGAAACTCCCAACGGAGGACGACGTTGGAATTCAACGCCAGCGCATTGAACGGCGGCTCATCATACTCGTACGGAAGGACGTCCTCGGGCGAAATCATTCGTGCGTATGCGCCGTACGAGCCTTCGGCGGAGAAGAGCTGAACGTATGCCTGAAGCGTCAGATCACGCGTGAAGACGAACGAACCGCGCGTCGTCAGATCCCACTCCCGCGTCGTCCGCTCTGCAACGATGCTTGTGAGTCCGGGACTCGCACCGGGATCGGCGACGTTTCGCACCCACGCGCGTTCGCGCCATCGTCGCGCATGTCCCAGCGTGAAGGTGAGCGTCAGATTCGATGCGGGTCGGATTTCCAGAAATGTCTCCACCCGGAGGCTTGAACCGTTCCGTGAGTCACGTGCACCCTCGAACTCCAGCTCAGCGACGACATTCTGCCGGCTGTCCGTTTCCAGCGAGAGTTCTAGCGCGTTCTGGTCCGCCTTCCTGAACAGCCCATTGCCACGCGTTTCACGATCGTCATACGCGCCGCGGTCCGCCTCGATCTTCGCGGAGAGTTCCCAGTAATTCGCCCATTCGATCGCTCCGGAGAGCGAATATGAATCGTTCAACTCTGCGCCATCGAAGTTCCGACGAATATGATACGATGTGCTCACGGACCAATTCCGATACCACGATCCGGGAACATCGTCGCGATACGTCAGCTGCGGCATCATTCCGTAGTCGTTCGGACGCCGGAAGAAGCCCATGTCGTTCACGTAGTACTTCGGCGACGTGAAATCGCCAGACACCGTCCAGCGCCAGTGTTCTCCCCCTGTTTTGCTCATCGTGAGGCGTCCCGCTGATCCAGTCACGAGGACATCGCGCGGGGTCGCGCTCGTCAGCGCGAGGAATCCATCAACGCGATACATGTTCTCGAACAGCCGGAAAGTGAAATCGCTCCCCGCGGTGTACGCGGGGGGCCGCTTGTCGCGGTTCACCGCTGTGAGCACCATGCCGACGTTCGAATTCTCCAGCACATCCTTGCGCAACCGGATGAGGCTGTAGTTCGCGAGTGGCTCAACCTCTTCCTCGTACTCGCGTCCGAGCGAATCGCGGAAGCGCGCCATTCCGCGTCCCGTGAGGGCTTCGACGACGCCGATGGACAACCCGTTGTCAAGCTTCCCCGAGATCTTCGCCGCACCCAGGATCGTCGCAAATCGCGGCTCATCGAGGATCACGCCGCCCGGCGGTGGTTCCACGGCGATCGGACGACCGATGCGGCGCGTGTAAAACATCCCGGAGCCGGTTCCGAACGTGTTGAATTGGAAGATCTGCGTCCCTTCAACGAAGAACGGACGCTTCTCGGGATAGAACGTCTCGAACGTGGAGAGATTCAGAACGGCGGGATCGGCCTCGACCTGCCCGAAATCCGGGTTGAAGGTCGCATCGATCGTCAATCCTGCAGTCGGACGGTATTTCACATCGACGCCGGCGTTGGCGCTCCATTCCTTTCCCGTCGGGATGTGGGGTGATGCCGGTGCGAGCCTCACCGATCCCACGGCGTACGGGAGGATCTCGAGATGTGCCACCGAGGGGATATCACGGATCCCGAGGAGACGGCCGAATTGCGAGGTCCATCCGCTTTCGCGCTTCGGGATGAATGCCCAGAAGTTCAGTTCCTTGCGCCCCGGCTGTTCGCGCACGACCTGAAATCCCCATTCCTGTTCCTGCTGCTCGGGAAATCGCAACGCCTGGTACGGGATCTTCATTTCTGCGATCCACCCGTCGTCCATGATCGCCGTCCGAACATCCCACACCGCATCCCACGACAGATCTTCATTCTGACCATCGTTGAACTGGAGCAGGTCGGTCTTGACTCCCGCGGCGTTCACGATGAACGCAAAATTTGTTTGGAGGTCGTGGAAGGTGTCGAGACAGATCGAGACGTTGTCCGATTCCACCAGATCATCCCTGCGACTCAAGCGCGCAACGATCGACGACGGTTCGTCGTCGTACATTTTGCACGCGAAATAGACCGCGACGTCGTCGTAGAGAACACGGACCTCTGTTCGCCGACTCGCAGGCTCGCCTTCACGCGGATCGATCTGCGTGAAATCAGAAGCCGGCATGGCAACCAGCCATTCCGGTTCCGATAATCGCCCATCGATCACCGGGGCGATGGACGTGCGGACCGCATGGACAGCGCGAGGATTCTTGCCGGCAATCGCGGCGAGCGGGAGGAGGAGCAAGAGGGGAATCAGTCGTCGAGCCATGGTCAGGAATTGAAGAGAAAAAAGCCTCCAGGGATTCTCACGCTGGAGGCTTTGGACATGTCAACGTGATGAGGTGATTCAGATCGCCCGAGCGGCGGACAACAATGCTTCGACCTTCTCAGGCGTTTCCGCTTCCGCGTAAAAACGGATAAGCGGCTCAGTTCCTGATGCCCGGACCAGCACCCAGCCGTTCTCCACGAACAATTTGAATCCATCGGTCGTTTCGACACGCGATACCGGGAAGCCGGCGAGTTGCTTCACGCCCTTCTTGTACGCCTTCATGATGCGGTTCTTCTCTTTTTCCGTCAGATGGGCGTCGTATCGATTGAAGTAGTGCCAGCCGAATTCCTTCATCACCTCTTCGACCAGCTCGCTCAGTTTCATCTTCCGCGCCGCCATCATCTCCGCCATCAACAGGCCGATGAAGACGCCGTCGCGCTCTGGAAGATGCCCCTTGATCCCCAGTCCTCCGCTCTCCTCCGCAGCAATGAGGATGTCGCGCTCGGTCATCAAGCGACAAAGATGCTTGAACCCCACGGCGGTCTCATGCAGTTTCACGCCGTACGCATTCGCCATCTTGTTGATCAACTGGCTGACCGAGAAGGACTTCGCGACCTCACCGGTCCATTTCTTGTGCTGGGAAAGATACTTCAGCAG
>JBFYQI010000450.1:0-4707 GCA_041302875.1 Ignavibacteria bacterium | reverse complement strand
TGGCTTCTCCGGCCGAATACGCTGGATCGTACCAATCCCAGCATAGCTCCCACACACTGCCGCTCATGTCGAATATCCCAAGTTCGTTCGGCGCAAGTCCACCCACGGGATGCGTCGTGTTGTCCGAGTTGGTGTAATACCATCCGACTTCGTGGATGTCGTTGCTGCCGCTGTACGTGTAACCATGCGTCCGTCGACCTCCAATTGCCGCAAATCTCCATTCGACTTCCGTCGGCAGCCGGTACCCGGCGGCGGTCCATTTCACCGCATCGACATTGATGCCGAGATCTCCCTCGCGATAGACCGTGTCTTGAGCGCTGCTTGTGTAGTAGACCGGAGCAAGGCCGTCCCGTTCTGAACGCGCATTGCACCACTTCACCGCATCAAACCAACTCACTTCTGTCACGGGATTCTGTGTCCCAACCGGATTGTATCCGTTCAGTCCCGCGGTCAGATCGGAGTATCCGTGTTCCAGCGCCCATGTTCTCACCGACGTCCAGAGCTCATAGGTCACTTCATATTTTTCCAGGTGGAAGGAACTGACCGTCACGCTGCGAACGGGCTGTCCGGCTGAATCTTCCGTGACGCCTCCCGTCTGGAACGTCCCGCCTTCAACGAAGGCCCAGGACGTCTCCTTGTCTGATATTGGGATGCGTGTCTTCGCTCCGGTGCCTGTTGTCTGTTGCGCATGAACAAGACTGGTGCAAAGGAATAAGCCGGCGGCCGCAGCCGAAACAATTTGTCCTGCATTCACTTTCATGATCGATGACCCATGTGTTGAGAGTGGAAGATATTACTTCATCTGAAGAGGCCGGAAGCCGATGTTGTTGTCACGGAACTCTGGACTCTCGTCGTCTCGAAGTGAAACGAAGAGTTCAGATTCGCGGCTCATCCACGATCCGCCGCAAATCGATCCAGAAGATCCACACCACTCCCATACATTTCCGTTCATGTCGTAGATCCCAAGTTCGTTGGGCTTCTTGGTCCCGACCTGGTGTGTCCTTCCTTCAGAGTTCCCATCGTGCCAAGCCACCTTGTTCACATCGCTGCTGCCACTGCAGTCATAACGCTTGCTCTTCGTTCCGCCCATCGCCGCGAACATCCATTCGCTCTCTTCGGGCAGCCGCACGGTGGTCCCCGTCTGTTCGCTCAGCCATTCGCAATACGCCACGGCATCGGCGACGTCAACATTGATGACCGGTTGCTTCCCCCTGCCAAACGGAGCTTCCGGTTTTTCGCGTTCTGTTGCATCGCAAAATCTGTCATATTGCTCAAAGGTTACTTCCGTCGCAGCGATGGAGAAATCTCCTTCCGGACCACCTTTGACCAAGATCCACGTCGTCCCGTTGTTCGACGTTTCGACGCTCTTCTTCGGTGCTTTGACATTTGCCTTCTGTGCAACGACGATACCGATGCAAAGAAATATGCTGACGAGTGCGGTCAGAATGAGACGTGCTGATTTCGGGTTCATGATGAATGGCCTATGCATTGAGATGTGAGAAATACTACTTCTTCTGAATCGGCCGGAAGCCGGACTCGTAGTTGCGGTATCCCGGGTCGGAGTTGATGTAGTGGCCCACGAGACAGGAATTGTCGAACCATGAGCCGCCGCGGCGCTTGTTCCTTGCGCACCATTCCCACACATTCCCGGACATATCGAAGATTCCGAGCTCGTTTGGTTTCTTCAAGCCTACACAGTGCGTCCCTGTGAAAACATCACCCTCTTCTAAGTCTTCCGAATGCCACGCCACTTCATCAATATTATTGCTACCGCTGTACTTGTATCCTTTGCTTCTCTTCCCGCCTTTTGCAGCGAATGCCCACTCAGATTCTTCGGGCAACCGCACGGTTGTTCCCGTTTCCTTGCTCAGCCATGTGCAGTAGGCAATCGCATCGGCAGCATTGACATTGATGACCGGTTGTTTCCCGCGGCCAAAGTCCGCCTCCGGTTTCTGGTATCCTGTTGCAGCGCAGAACCTGTCATACTGTTCGAAGGTCACCTCTGTCGCTGCGATAGAGAAGTCTCCAGTCGGTCCGCCTTCGACGAAGATCCATGTCGTGCCGTTGTCTGGCCCCACTCTCTTGTCTTTTGTCTGTTGCGCGTTCGAAATGCCGCTGCAAAGGAATACGCCGGCGGCGATCGCCAGAAAGATACGGCCTGCACTCGTCTTCATAGGGGTTTTCCTTGATGGTGAGAACAAAAACAGAAAGGCCTTCCTCAACCGCAGTCTCCTGCGCCCAAAGAAGGCCTTCAATCCCGAATCGTCCGCACGTGTATCGATGAGCGTCTTGCTTACGATGTTACCAAAAGGAGACGAGAGAGTCAATTCACTTGGAGCGCTTCAGAACCTGCCGGACAGATGTCAGTTGATAAATCCGTAGAATTCATGTATTCTACTTCTGCCACGCGCGGGATGAAAGCCTCATTTATGTGCTAGTGCGGTTGGGCGGGGCCGTTGTATCTGCAGCATTGCTTCCCGACTCTCCATCCTTGGAGGACTCCGCTCATGGTCCAAATCCCACGCATCAACCCGCATCGGCCTCGAAACAACTCTCTGCCAAACTCTTCATCGTGCGCAACGATCGTTATTGTTCCGCTCATAATGGTCCTCTGTGCACAGTCGCTCTTTTCTCAGCAGCTTCCCGCGTACAGATCCGCAGCCAAACGCGGAGTCCCCTCCACATTCCCCGCAGTACCAATTCAGCCTCGTCCCTCCCTTGGCCCGTCGGCTGATGTGCTCCCTGTGCCGCCGCCGGAAGAATCGTGGACCGGCGCGCCGTACAGCGTGACGGGGATGACCTATGTGGTTTCAACCACGGCAAACAGCGGGCCCGGATCGCTGCGTCAGGCAATTCTCGATGCCGACGCCAATCCGGGAACGGATCTCATCACGTTCGCCATCCCGGGAAGCGGCGTGCAGACCATCAGCCTCACTTCGCCACTCCCCATAATCGACGATCCGGTGGTGATCGACGGCGCGACGATGACCGGATACTCCGGCAAACCCCTCCTCGAACTCAATGGAAGCGGTGCGGGAAGCGGGGTCAACGGACTCGTGATCACCGGCGGCGATTGCATCGTCCGCGCACTGGTCATTAATCGTTTCGTCTCCAATGGCGCGAATGGTATGGGGATCGTCCTGGACGGTTTCGGAAGGAACACGATCGAAGGATGCTATATCGGTCTCGATGCTGCCGGAAAGGTCGCACTCGGAAACGGCGGATCGGGCATCGCCATTTTCAATACGTCCGGACACAATACCATCGGCGGAAATACGGCCGCCAAGCGGAACGTCATTTCGGGAAATGGAATGTCCGGCATTCAGGTCTCCACCGGAGCGGTGGGGGGCAACCGGATCATCAACAATTACATTGGACTGGATGCGACGGCGGATACGATCCGCGGGAACTCGGGCAACGGGATCTTCATCGATGCGCCGGACGACACCATCGGCGGCACAGATCCCGCCTTGCGGAATGTAATTTCCGGCAATGGATATCCCGGACTCGCCCTGAGTTCGGCCGCCGAACGGACGATCGTTCAGGGAAACTATTTCGGCACGGGATGGGATCCATGGTACGGATTCGGGAATAGCGACAACGGCATCCTCATCCTGGGCGGATCGAACAATATCATCGGCGGCAGGACCAAGGCGGCACGCAACGAGATCTATGATTCGGACCAGGCCGGCATCCTGATCGAGGGTTCGACGGCGAAGGGAAACATTGTTCAGGGCAACTACATCGGAGCTGTTTCCAGCAACTACGGTCAGACGTCAAACGCGATCGGCATCTGGGTACGCAACGCACCGGGGAATACCATTGGCGGTGCCGTGGACAGCGCCGGAAATTTGGTGACGCAGAACAGGATGCATGGCATCGAGATCAGCGGTTCGACAGCGATGGGGAACATTGTTCAAGGCAATCGGATCGGAGGATCCACACGGACGCTGTCAGGATATGGCAATAAGCGGTACGGACTTGTCATCGACGGTGCACCGGGCAACATCATTGGCGGCACAGCCTCCTACGCGCCGAACTTCATCCAGGGGAATGGAGGAGGAGGGATCATTATTGCCGGGGCAAATGCAAAATACAACGTCGTGCAAGGGAACTTCATCGGACCTGATATCAACCGGATGAAGGGGAACGGCGTTCAGCCGGACGGCATCATCCTTGCAGCCCCGAAGAATCTCATCGGAGGAACGAATCCGTATGAAGGGAACATCATCGCCTACAACAAGCGATGCGGCATCTATGACTCCACCGGGTCGGGGAATGCATTCCTCAGCAATCTCATCTATTCCAACGACAGCCTGGAGATCGACCTTGGTCCAAGGGGAATCACGATGAATGATCCACTGGATGCCGACGCCGGAGCGAACGATCTGCAGAATTATCCAATTCTCGATTCTGCCGATATTGGCGCAGGATCGGTCCGCATCCGAGGACGCATGTTCGGTTCTCCAGGAGCGACATACATGCTGGAATTCTTCTCGTATGACAAGCCGGATCCCTTTCACTTCGGACAAGCACAATACTTCCTTGGTGAAGGATCCGTAACCTGCGATGTCGACGGTCTGGGCGACATCAACACCACGATCGCGGCATCCATGCGGATCGATCAATACATCACCGCAACAGCCACGAACGCAGATTCATCGACTTCAGAGTTTTCGCGCGAACTCTGCATGCTGGACTCTGACG
>JBFYQI010000408.1:0-2907 GCA_041302875.1 Ignavibacteria bacterium | reverse complement strand
GAATCCCCCCTTGTTCATCGCGCGAGAGCATGGACTCCGCGAGGACGGTCCAGTCGCGATGCACAACGGTGACAATGCGTTGAGGAGAAAGGAGAAGTCTTGCTCGGTCGAGGGAATGACGAAGAAGGGAACGTGTTCCGGTGAGGACCGCGAACTGCTTTGGAATGTCGACGCCGAGGCGTGCTTGAACGAAATCGCGCAAACGGCTCCCCTCGCCTGCCGCGAGAACAATCCCCCAGCGATGATCATGGGATGTATGCACACGACCCTCCGCGACGCTGCCTTCACCTCCCACACCAGAACCTACACAATCCGACAGCCCCTGTCAAGGCAAATCGGACGGAGTGTATCGGGGGCAACCATGAGGAGTATCGGCAAGCGTTGGGGGGTACTTCAGCGGGGGGAGAGGGATCTCCCCGTCTCCCCCGGAGCGACCCCGGGTCTCAGCCCGGGATTCTCCCCGGGTATCATCCCGGGGCAAACATTGAAGGAATGACCTGCCCCACCCTTCTTACTGAATCAAAACCATCTTTCTTGTGAACACCTGCTCCCCTGCTTGAAGCCTGCAAAGATACAATCCGCTCGGGAGTCCCGTGGCGTCCCACGTCACAACGTGACGGCCGCCAGGCTGAATCCCATCCCTCAACACCGCGATCTCCCGCCCCAAGAGGTCCACGATGACCATACGCAGATGCTGCGTCTTCGGATTTCGGATTTCGATCTTCGTGCTTGGATTAAAGGGATTCGGATAATTTTGTCCCAGAACAAGCTCGAGGGGAAGCTCCACCGATGTCCCAACGTCGGTCACTGACGCAGCCGTCCAGCGCATGGCGTCATATCCGAGAACCAGCCCGCTTGCGTCGCTTCCGCTTCCGAGACGCACCGAACCCGCTCCGTTGAAATCATACGCTCCCAACGACACCCATGAGTTGACGGATGACTTTTGGTCCACAGGAATCGTTGTCGTGCCCGCCGCATGGGTCACCTTGTAGTATGCCATCGCGGTCGAGGTCTGGGGTACATATGCGTCAACCTGATAGCGCCCTGCCGTGAGCGTCGCCAGAGTCCACGTCGCATATGCGGTGTCGGTCAACGTGCTCTGCAGGATCCATGAATGTCCGCTGTATCCAAGCGTTCGACTGCGCCACTTCTCCATTGTCGCGGGGGCCTGTGCGTGCAAATAGAACCCGTTGCCGAACTGGAGATCCTCGACGATCGTATCGCAGACCGCCGGCGGAGTATACGACGTGCCGATCCCCCAGGCAACACCGGTCAGGTTCTGGAACCCGTTATTGTATCCCGGCCAGTCGTACTGCACATTCTTGCCATAGTAATTCTTGTAGCCCCGGTTCTTGTCGCCGTACGGATCGTTGAACACGAACGTGTGCTCTTCCGCGCCAAGACCATGCGGGATGACCAGATGACCCGCCGTCGTGAGCATCACGCAGAGCGTGTACGGCACGCCGGCAAGAATCTCCGCCTTTACCGTGCTATGGGGCGTCCCCTCGCTCTGCACTGCGCTCATTCCGTGATTCCGATAGTAGTCGGCCATTCGGGTGTGCGGACTCCCTGTGGACCACATGTATCCGAACCCGCCCCACGCAGGATTGCCGTTCGGATCGTTCGCCTGGAAATTGGCATAGTACACGCCCCGGAAGTAGTACTTTCCGGCAACATAGTTGCCCCAACTATTGTAATGGAAATACGGAGTGGAGCAGGATGTCTGCCACGGCGGGAGGACGTTGTAGTACGCCAGTACCATGATCGCCGCGGTCGGCGCACAGGCGGAATTCCCGTTGTGCCAGTCGGGCGTGTCGTACGTTTGATGGACGTACGGAATGTCCAACTGCATCGTGCCGGCTCGTTTTTGCAGAACGCCTGCGAGATCCGAAGTTTGCGAAGGGACGGGACGAAACGAGGTTTGTATCTCCGGGGCTCCGCTCAGCACGATCTGACCGGACGTGGACGGAACGATCGAGCGTCGGACGATTGCGGAAGTGCGGTAGTCCAGATAGACAACAGCGCTTCCTTCGAATGAAAAAGCCGGGTCCATCTCTGCCCGATCCGGCGTTGCGGTGAGTCGTGCGATCGAGCCGTCATGGGCCGATGCAATGAAGAGATCGCTGTCGATGAACCGGAATCCATCAACCTCGTTTCGATGGAACAGGATGAACGCGTCATTCCCCGACCACGCGGGTGAAAGCGCCTGACCCAATGCGAGTCCCCCTCCGCCATTCTTATCCACGATGAATCCCTCGCCGTCGAGACTGCTGAACAGGATCCGCGTCCCATCGTGAGACCATTGTGGGGTATGATATCCTTTCGCCCCGTCCGTGATGCAGGTCCGACGACTGGAGGGAATATCGAGAACCCACAGCTGGTCGGAGGCATCGTTGAAGACCACCGCCGAACCATCTGGGGAGAGCGGCGCCGTGTTCGCGTAGTAATCCAAGGGGATTTGCTTCACGACGCCGGCTGAAACGATCACAAGATCTTCACCGACAGCAAACGCGAAGGTTCCGTCATCTGCAAAGGATACCTGACCGACACGGTCGGACGGTGCATGGAGGGGATGAATCGTACCGGTTTCGAGATCCAGAATCGCGGGTGTTTGCTTACCTGTTGCGGCGATCTGCTTGAAGCCAAGCAGCGTCTTCGACGGGGCCAGCGTGAATCCGTTTCCGCATCCGGGGGATTCGACCAGTGTGCGCACTCCCTTCCCTGCATCCACATAGATCCGTTCTGCCCGGCTATCCGTGAAGACCGTTCCGTGCGGCGTTGGCGAAGGACGGCGGAGGTATCCCGCTTCCTCCTCGACATACTGTGCAACGAGGAGATTCGAGACCAGGAGAGGACACAGCAGGCCGCAGCGCGACAATCGGACGATGTTCATCATATTGACATGAT
>JBFYQI010000399.1:0-2789 GCA_041302875.1 Ignavibacteria bacterium | reverse complement strand
ATGATGGCCGGAACGATCTTCATCGATCGAAAGACCGTGTTGCTCCAGGAGGCACTTCCAGCGACCATGGCCACTGCGTTCGTCGTGAACTCGCTCTCCTATGTCACGCTGACGAAGGGGTACACCGAGGCCTTCCAGCAGACGGCACCGGACGACCGATCCATCGAACGCGCGCTGGACATCATGCAGAGACTTCGTCCAGCATTCATTCGCGTTCACCTGCAGAATGCGGGATCAGCCGGATTTCTGAGCCTCTCGACGAAGGAAGATGTTCCCTGGCGAGGCAACATTTGGGCAATGAATGCTCCATACCGCCTCGCAACGGAACGGGCGGACAGTCTACTTGGGGTCTTCATCGAAGGTCTGCGCAGACAGGGTATCCTCGACAAGACCACGCTGATCATTCTCGGCGACCATGGACAGGATGACGGCGGATGGCATCCGTTGGAATTGCCGGATGGCGCCATCACCTCGTTCGTCCTCTGGGGCAGCGGCATTCGACCCGGCCTCCGCGTCCCCTACGCGGAACTCATCGACGTGGTCCCGACCATTTGCGCGTTGCTTTCGACGCCGCCGCCGGCGACGAGTCAAGGCCGCACGATCGCCGAAGCGTTGACGGCGGTGGATCCTCCTTTTCCGCCACGTGAGGAGCACATACGAACGCTCAACAATCAATTCGCAGAATACCGCAACCTGACGGCGCACCTCATGGCACGACTGGAAGATCCCAGCGTCCTCCGACGCGGCGCGATGTATCACCAGCTTGGAATCATCCGCGAGCGATTCTACGACCTCAGCCGTTTCACGGAATGGCCGAAACTGGAAACGATGCCGGCCTTGATAAAGCAAAATGAAGAAGCACTAGGGCAATTGAGGGTGATTGAGCCGTTGAGCCGTTGAGCCGTTGAGCCTAGAGCCAATGAAGCTACACTCTTGCCAACCCTTTTGACTTTTGCATTCTGACTTATGCCATGGTTTCCTCTACTGTCCACTGACTACTGACCACTGTTTTCCTTCTTCCCCTGCTCTCTCTCACCAACATATCCATCCAATACGGCGAACGGACGCTCTTCCGCGACCTCTCTCTGACCATCGGACCGCATGACCGCATCGGACTCGTGGGCTCGAATGGCACCGGGAAGTCCACGCTGCTGAAGATCATCGCCGGCTTGCATTCGGCTGATTCCGGCCTCGTGCAAAAAGCCCGCGCTGTCACCGTCGGCTATCTGCCGCAGGATGGCGTGACCGCGGAGGGGCGCACACTCTATGCGGAAGCCGAAACCGCTTTCGAAGATGTGCTGGCTATACAGGCAAAGGTCGAAGAACTCCAGACGCAGTTGGACACGCTCCGTCCGGAAAGTGCGGAACATGCGGAGGCGCTCGAACTCTTCGGAGAATTGCATCACAAGCTGGACGAACTCGACGCCTACCGGATGCGCTCCAAGGTCGAGCGCGTTCTGCTCGGACTGGGATTCAGCTCCTCGGACCTGAACCGGCTGACCGAGACCTTCAGCGGCGGCTGGCAGATGCGTATCGCGCTCGCAAAGCTGCTTCTGCAGGAACCGTTCGTCCTCCTGCTCGATGAACCGACGAACCACCTCGACCTCGATTCGCTCGAATGGCTGGAGGAGTATCTCCGGTCCTACCACGGCGCGGTCATCCTCGTCTCACACGACCGGACATTCCTGGATTCGCTGACCACCCGAACGATCGCTCTCAGTCAAGGCCGGGCCGACGAGTACTCCGGCAACTACTCGTTCTACGAGCGGGAACGGGGCACGCGTCGGGAACTGCTGGTCGCGCAGATGAAGAACCAGCAGGCGCACATCAAGCAGACGCAGGAGTTCATCGATCGTTTTCGGTACAAAGCAACGAAGGCGCGGCAAGTGCAGAGCCGCGTCAAGATGCTCGAGAAAATAGACCGCATCAACATCGAATCCGAGGAAGAGGAGATCCATTTCCAGTTCCCCGCGCCGCAACAGAGCGGACGCATCGTCATGGAACTCACAGGGGTCCGGAAGCAGTATGATGACGTGACGGTGTTCGAGGGACTCGATCTCAAGATCGAACGGGGGGACCGGATCGCCGTAGTCGGCGTGAACGGCGCAGGAAAATCGACGCTCGCCCGCATTCTCGCTGGAGCCGAGTCCATCGATGCCGGAGAGCGCATCGTTGGAACGAATGTGCTCGCCTCCTACTTCGGTCAACAACAGGCGGACGAACTGGACCCCGACAAGGAGGCGCTGCAGATCGTCGATGAGGTCGCCGAGGGAGAGATCCGGAAGAAGCTCCGTGCGATCCTCGGGTCGTTCCTCTTCCACGGTGACGACGTCTTTAAAAAGGTCTCTGTCCTCTCCGGCGGTGAGAAGAGCCGTCTCGCGCTAGCGCGGATGCTCTTGGCGCCGGCGAATTTCCTCATCATGGACGAGCCGACGAATCACCTGGACATGCGGTCAAAGCGGGTATTGCAGGAAGCCCTGCAGGCGTACGGGGGAACGGTCTTCATCGTGTCGCATGATCGTTCATTCCTTGAGCCGGTGGTCACGAAGGTGCTCGAGATCCGAAAGGATGGGGTGAGTCTGTTCCTCGGAACCATCAGCGACTATTTGGCGAAGAAGCACCAGGAGACCGCGAACATCGCAGCCGCGGTCACGGCAACCACTCCCTCCGCGTCAGCTGCACCGACGAGTTCGCAGGAACACCAGCAGAAGCGGAAGGCGCGACAGCGGGAATTGCGGACGTTGAAGCGGCAGATGGAAGAATTGGAGGGAACGATCGCCGGTCTCGAA
>JBFYQI010000215.1:0-3775 GCA_041302875.1 Ignavibacteria bacterium | reverse complement strand
ATGTCGATATTCCTCTCACCACCCACGAAGGAGCAAGCACCATGAGCGTTTCCGCATCGAAGGTACACGAGATCCTGGCCACACCACAGTTCAAGGAGCTTGTCCGGAAGCGGTGGGTCGTCTCGGCGAGCCTCACTATCGTGATGCTGGTGGTCTATTTCGGATTCATCCTCTCCATCGCATTCTACCGTGAAGCATTGACGTATAAAATTGGGGAATACCTGACGCTCGGTCTTCCCATTGGAATCGGCATGATCCTTTTCGCCTGGCTGCTGACCGGATTCTACATCCGGTGGGCCAACCGGTCGTACGACCAGCAGGTCCGCGAACTCCGGAACAAGATCCTCTCTCAATAACCCATTTCTGAATCGCCAGACGACAGGAGACACACTGTGGAGACATTTCAAACGACTCTCGGCCAGGTCAACATCGCCTCGATCATTATCTTCTTCATCTTCGTCGCGATCACCCTCGTGATCACCTACTGGGCCGCCAAGCGGACGAAGACTACCTCAGAATTCTACGCCGCCGACCGAAGCATCTCCGGATTTCAAAATGGACTTGCGCTTGCGGGAGACTACATGAGCGCCGCATCGTTCCTCGGGATCGCCGGCATGGTGGCTTTGAAAGGATACGACGGTCTCATCTATTCCATCGGGTTCCTGGTCGGCTGGCCCTTGGTCATGTTCCTGATCGCGGAGCCGCTGCGCAACCTGGGAAAGTTCACGTTCGCGGATGTTGTAGCGTTCCGCCTTCGACAACGGCCGGTCCGCATCGGCTCTTCCGTTGGTTCCCTGATGACGATCGTTTTCTATTTGATCGCGCAGATGGTGGGAGCCGGTTCGCTTATCACGACGTTGTTCGGTTTCCCATACGAAGTGGCGGTGATCCTTGTCGGCTGTGTGATGATCGCGTATGTGCTGTTTGGCGGCATGCTTGCAACGACATGGGTTCAGATCATCAAGGCGGTGTTGCTGCTTGGTGGCGCCACGCTTCTGGTCATCATGACCCTCTCCCACTTCGGCATGAATCCCATCACCTTGTTTGAGCATGCGGCGAAGCGGTACGGCGATAACGTTCTCTCTCCGGGAGGATTCGTCACGAATCCCTGGGATGCGTTATCGTTGGGACTGGCATTGATGCTGGGAACCGCGGGCCTTCCGCATATCCTCATGCGGTTCTTCACCGTCCCCGACGCGAAGCAGGCGCGGAAGTCGGTCTTCATCGCCACGGGTTTCATCGGCTACTTCTACATCCTGACCTTCTTCATCGGGTTCGGCGCGATGGTCCTTGTGGGTCAGGACGCGATCAGCGGTTTTGACAAGGGGGGCAACATGGCGGCGTTGTTGCTGGCGGAATCCGTTGGCGGTCAGTTCTTCCTCGGGTTCATCGCCGCGGTGGCCTTTGCGACGATTCTCGCGGTCGTTGCCGGACTGACCTTGTCGGGGGCATCGACTCTGTCGCACGATCTCTATGTGAACGTAGTGAAGCGTGGAAAATCGGATGAGGCGGGTGAAGTGCGGGTTGCACGCGGTTCCACCGTGCTCCTCGGCATTCTGGCCATCGTTCTGGGACTCACGTTCAAGGGGCAGAATGTCGCATTCATGGTCGGGCTTGCGTTCGCGATCGCGGCGAGCGCGAACTTTCCCGCGCTTCTTCTCTCCATCACCTGGAAAGGATTCACAACTCGTGGCGCGGTGTGGAGCATCATCACCGGTGCAGGATTGTCGGTCATCCTCATCATTCTCAGCCCGACGGTGTGGGTAGACATCTTCAAGAACACGGAGGCGATCTTTCCGCTGAAAAATCCGGCGCTCTTTTCCATGCCAGCCGCGATGCTCATGGGATACATCGTTTCCAAGATGAGCCCGGAACCGGAAGCCGCAGGAAAATTTGAGGAGGAAAAATTGAGGACCTATTTGGGCGTTGGAGCAGAGTAATTCGAACCGTTTCCATCTTTCGAGTGAGGACCCAATGAAGCCCCTGCTTGTCTGTGCCATCGCATGTTCTCTGCTCATGCCGTTAGCGGCTCAGCAGGAGTCAGCCCCTGTCGGTATTACATTTTCAGGATTCGTCAAGACCGACATGATGTTCGATTCGCGTCAAACCACAGGTCTTCGCGAAGGGCATTTCCTTCTTTATCCAGCGGCCAAGTCCCCCGATCGGAACGGCGTGGATATTCAGGACCAGCCTGGATTCAATCTGCTTTCGATCCAGACTCGCCTTGCGGGCAAGTTGACCGGACCGGATGCGTTTGGCGCAAAGACGTCCGGCTTGATCGAAGGAGAATTCTTCGGGACGTCGGACGCGGACGCGAGTGGATTTCGTGCGCGGCACGCATTCCTCCGACTCGATTGGGAGAGCACATCCTTGCTCATCGGCCAGTACTGGCATCCCATGTTCGTGGTGGAGATGTTCCCCGGCGTCGTATCCTTCAACACGGGTGCGCCGTTCCAACCGTTCTCCCGGAATCCACAGATCCGTCTGACGACGACTCTCGGGGAATTCAAGCTGATCGCCGCCGCGCTGTCCCAGCGTGATTTCCAGAGCAACGGCCCCGGAGGATTGAGCACGACCTATCTCCGAAACAACGTGATTCCGAACCTCCATGGACAGGTCCAATGGTCCGACGGAGGACTGATGGCCGGCGTCGGCGTTGATTATAAGTCGCTCGTTCCGCGTCTCGTCACAACGCGCAATATCGCTGTTGATGCATCCGTCTCCGGTCTCTCCCTGCTTGGATATGGAAAGGTCACTCTGGGTCCGGTCACGCTGAAGGGAGAAGGAACTCTCGGAGAGAATTTGTCGGACATGCTCATGCTCGGCGGCTACGCGGTGAAGACCCTCGACACCGCGACGGGAGTGGAAACGTACACGCCGTTGAAGAGCTATGCCGTATGGGGAGAAGTTTCTACCGGAAAGGAAGTTGAGGCAGCATTGTTTGCCGGATACGCGGAGAACCTGGGAGCAGATGTCAACCTCGCCGGGGCTTCGTACGGCCGGGGAACTGATATCGAATATCTCATGCGTGTGTCTCCCCGTCTTGTATGGAATGTTGGCAAGGTCCGGCTGGCCGGCGAACTGGAGTACACCGTTGCCGGCTACGGAACGCCAAGTAATGCCAACAAAGGGAAGGTCGGAAATGTGACCGATGTTTCCAACGTTCGGTTCCTTGTGGCGGCGTTCTTGTTCTTCTGATCGGGGATTATCGGGAAGGGCGGACAAAAAGGCGGACGGTCTGCGTTCAAAGACGAACACGGATTGACACAGATGAAAAGCGATGGCCACGGATACATGATTGAGAGTGCCTCCGTGCCTATCCGCCTTTGTCAGTGTTTATCCGTGTTAATCCGCTGTTCTCTGTGCTCATCCGTGTTCCGCCTCTAACTCCGTTTGGTGGCGGGATTAATAGCATGCTTGGGCTTTGCCTTTCCGCTCTTCCTTCGGTATTTTGCCTTCTGTGAACTCCTCCATTCGCTCCCATTTCCTCTCCGTCTGCCGCCGTCTCGACACCTTGCGCTTCGTCGTCGCGACGGATGGCAACGTCAGCATCCGCCTTCCCCGCGAGAGAATGCTCATAACACCATCGGGAGTGAACAAGGGAAAGCTGAAGGCAGCGGATCTGGTCACGTTGCGCCTGGACGGCACGCGGGCCGCCGGCCGACGGAAGGCCTCAACAGAAGCCGACATGCACCGGTTCGTGTATGAATCCCGACCGGATGTCAACGCCGTCGTGCATGCCCATCCGACCTGCGCGACCGCGTTCGCTGCGGCA
>JBFYQI010000363.1:0-4693 GCA_041302875.1 Ignavibacteria bacterium | reverse complement strand
GCCCGGAGATACGTGGGGTTGTCATCCCAGTTGGGGATCGTGTCGGTCTGCGAGTTCGCATACGCGACGGCGTTTGCCAGCGTGTGGAAGTAGAATGTGTTGTGGCCATGCGAGGACCGCGCGAGTTGCGCATCGAGTCCGAGCGTGATCAGGCTCAGCATGGCAATGAGCGTGACCAGCATGTTGTATCGTTTCATGTTCGTCTCCATGGATTGATTCGTCCTGTGATTGACGGACGTCGTGCGGTGCTACTTGTCCTTCTTCTCGTCCTTCTTCACGTCCTTCTTCGCCTCGGGGACTTCCACCTTCAGGTCTTTCGTCGCCTTGTTGTAGGCGATGAGGATCGCGGCGTCTTCCTCGGGGAGTTCAACAACCTGATTCGGCTTTACAACGTTGCCTGCAGCGACACATCCGCGCAGGACCTTCACTTTGACCATCTTGGGCTGTGGCATGACGTTCCTCGTTGGATATGGCCCCTTTAGAGGGACCGGTTCGCAGATACAGAGGCCCCGCCCGCGAGCGGACGGGACCCGGAATTCATCGATTACGAGAAGTTGCTGGCGAAGCTGAATCCTGCCGGATGACGGACGCCGATGTCGAACGAGAGGAACATCTCGATGCGCACCGTGCCGGTCTTGGACAGGATGTACGGGTTGACCAGCAGGTCGAGGCCGCCCCAGTAGGCGACTATCAGCTCGGCGAAGTTGCCGAAGAAGATGTAGCCGCTGGAGATCTGCTCGCTGATGTAGAGCGGATAGCCGTTGACCATGTTGTTCTCGGAGCAGACGAACTGTGCCGTGTTCAGAGCCTTCTCGCGCGTCTTGAGCGTTCCGCGATGCGCGGCCCGCGTCACATAGGCCATGCTCGCGACATCCGCGTTGCCCGAAGCCACGTCGGATTCGAACTCGACCGCCGCTTCCCAGGCCATCGAGGAGGCATCGACCGTTCCGACGCCGGAGGTGAGGTAGATCCCCGTGGGCTCGTTCGTGCCGGCGCCATGATAGGCCGCCTTGTCGATCGCGAGACCGCCGACGCGGGTGAGGTCGTTGATGACCAGTGCATCCGCAGCCGGGGTGGACTGCAACAGCAGCGTGCGTTCGATGTCGACATGCGTGCCGCCCGATTTCGGGCTGAGCGAGACGGAACCGACGACGGGCGTGGATTCGGTCGTTTCATCGCCTTGGGCGACGTAGTAGAACGTCGCGCCGGAGGTGAGACGCGGGATCTTCACGCTGCCGACCAGTCCGGGCATCTGCATTGCGCCGAGACGGTTGACAAGACTGCGGTTATACAGCATGTCGATGAAGCTCATCGTCTGCGTGCCGACCAGGTTCTGGCCGTAGTTGGCCGCATCCGCCGCCATGTCGCGCTTTGCGCTCAGAGGCTTCACCTGGACATCCCATGGAACCAGGATGCCACGTGGGGAGAGCCCCGTGCGCTTCGAAAGCGCGACGGAGCATTCCCGCTCCAGCGTGCAGTCGATCTTGTTGCCCAGCATGTCGTGCTGGATGTTCGGGATCTGCGCGAGGATCGCGCGCTTGATCGAGTAGCGCTTCAAATCGGACGGCGGCAGGTCGAGGAACGACTGCGGCGTTTCGATCGGATCGCTGTCGTCGAGCCGGGTGAAAATGAGACCGCGGAATTCATCGAGCGGCCGCTTCAGTTCGATCGCGTCCTTCACGGCCTGATCCATAAAGCGCTGGCCGCCTTTGACGCGCGAGACGAACTTCTTGCCGACCTCTTCGATGCCCTGCACCCGTTCCTGTTCGAGGACTTCGGGCGCCGGCGTGTTGGGATTGGGTTCCATACGAACCTCCTTGGGTGATTGAGGTGTGGGGGGATCAGCAGGCACGCCGACGCCGGGTTGGCCAGCGGCCGCTTGTTCATAATTCCGTCCGGCTCCGACCGTGACATCGGCGGGGACGGGGGCGCTGGATGCCTCAAGAGGCTCCCAGCTATCGGCGATGTACGCGCCGCATTTCTCCTGCAGGCACATATCCCGCAGCTCTGCATTCATTTCCTCGGGCTTCAGCTCACGGTAGCCGTAGACCGCGTAGCCGATCGAGGTCTCTTTGCGGATCTCGTCTTCAAAGTCCATCCAGAAGTCCTCGCCCGCCTGCGTTCGGCTGAACTTCACGTCGCCCCGCGTCACCTTATCCTCGTCGCAGCGGAAGTTCGTGATGCGTCCGCGCTGGTCGGCGACGTCGTGGTTGTTGCAGAACGGCAGGCCGTTCTTTGCGCGGTCCATGATGATCGCGCCGGGGGTGTGCGAGAGGATCTCGTAGCCATACCACCGGAGGACCGGGATTTCGGAGGAGAAGCTCATCTCGATCGTGCGCTGCTCCTTGTCGATCTTGAGCGTCTGGCCGTCGATGCGCCGCGTCTGCGGTGCGGCCATGACCAGCTTGCGGATCTCCTCAATGGAGCGGGTGTAGTTCGGTTTCATCGGTTCCATAGCGGCCTCAGTGTTTTCCGTTTCCGTTTCCGGGGCGCGTGATCGCTTCCAAGAGGAGTTCGCGCGCCGGGTCGTCTGTCGCTTGAGCGTCCGGTATTGCATCGTCCGACTCCTTCGGCTTCGGTGATGCGGCGGTGAGCGTGATGCCATACTTTTCCGCGAGCAGCTTCACTTCGGCGATGTCGGAGAAGATCTGTTCCAGGTCCTCTCCCCGCTCGCCGATGACGTCGTAGAGCGATGTGATCTTCAGGTCCAGCTCGGTGCGGATCGCTTCCAGGTCCTTCTGCGGGTCGATCCAGGCCCAGCGACGGCCCGACCAGGTGGGCTTGTTGAACTGGTCGAACTTCGCGAACGGCAGAGTGATCACGCCCTTGAGCAATGCAGATTCCAGCCAGGCGCTGAACACGCGCGTCAGGACCTGCTCGATGAATTCCTCCTGCTCGTGCTTCCACATCTCGCGCTCATCGAGTAATCCCACGCGGTTCGATGAGTAATTTGCCTCCGAGAGGTCGTTCGAGAGCGAGGCGTAGGCGACGTTGAGACCGGCGGCGATCATCTTGCCTTCGGTCTTTACGAACATCTCATGCTGCGCGTGCGGGAAGGTCGGATCCCACGGCGTGAACTGCTTGTCGCCGATGTCCGACATCTTGCCCGGCTCGACATCGATCTGGATGTTGCCGTCACTGTCGGTGCGGTCGCCGGAGAATTCGTTTGAGGCGCCGGGCTCGGAGGATTTGTTCGAGAAGAATCCCCCCTTCGCCGCGCTGATGCGCGCGTTGATCACTGCCGCCTCTTCGTAGCCCGAGAGATGACGCAGCCGGACCATCGAGGGGGCGAGGTCCGACATACCGCGCGTCTGATCGGCCCAGGTCTGGTCGAAGTAGTGGATCATCTCACTGGCCGGTACGCGCACGGAGCGCTCGCGGGATGGGATGATCGACATGACCTCGCTCGCCTGGTCGATCTTGCGGATGTGATACGCGACGGGACGGCGCCAGGCGTCCAGCTCCACGCCCATCTTGACCGCAGAATTTTCCGTGAGCCGTTCGTTGTATTGTTCGTCGATGAGTTCCGTCGGGACGATCTCCAGGAGAATGCCGTGCGGGGCGCTCTTGCGCGAGATGATCCGCAGGAAGGCTTCGCCGTCCACCTTGCGGTAGCCGACGAGCTGGTCGCAGATCGCACGGAAGGAATGCCGTCCGTTGACCGAGCAGTTCTCCGCTTTCACGAATTCGTTCCAGGCTTCCTCGATCTTCATATTCGCCACGACATCGGGAACCATCTTCCCGTTCCGCGGCTCCTTCGCATTCATCTGCAGCTTGAAGCCCTTCGGTCCGACGATGTTGACCTTGCAGAGATTGAGATACCGTCGTGCGAGACCGTCGTTCTTCACGAGGTCGCGGGCGCGCTGGCGGACGTTCGCCAGGTTGCTTCGGATGTCGGAGTCGATCGTCTGGTAGGTCGTGAGCCAGTCCTGCGTGAGGCGGCTGACCTTTCCGGCTTCGTAGGCGCGGACGACTGCAGTCGAGACACTGGCGCGCACGGTGCGGAGCTGCTCACGGTGCTCATCAAGCTCACGAACGGGAGCGAGACGGAAGAAACGGAGGATGCGCTCGGTGAAGGTCATGAGGCGTTCCGGATTCCAAACGTGATGGATTTGCCGCTCGAGAGACCCTTCGCCATTTTCTCCGCGGCCTCTTCGCGCTTGACCTCGTTCTCGTAGAACTTCTTCAGCATGAGCAGCTCGGCGACGGGCATGTAGCTCAACTGCCGTCCGGCGATGGAGATCGCCTGCTGCACCTTGGAGGCGCGGTTTTCAAGCGTGGCGTTGACCGCATCGAGCACGATGCGGGCGTGTGTGCGGGCGTCCGTTCCGGCGGTGGCGGCTGCAAGGTTCGGCAGCACTTCGAAGGTGCCGACCATGTCCTCGGGCGTGTAGTGGGTGGTGCCCGATTCGAAGCGGCCCTGATATGAATAGATCCCCGGCGGGAGCTTGATGGAATCGTCGGCGGTGACCGTGACGGTGTAGTTCTCGCCGTCAGCGACGGCGGTCACATCGAGTGCGTTCGCGCCGCGGATGTAGTATTTTAGCGTATAGGTGGAGGCGGGGTAGTCGCTGTTGCTGACGTCCCACTCAACGGTATCGCCTGCGCGGAATTTGATTGGCTCGTTCATCTGTCCTTCTGCGATAAATGGCGGGCCGCCCCTTGTTCAGGTTTGGCCCGCTGACACGGGAGA
>JBFYQI010000212.1:0-11664 GCA_041302875.1 Ignavibacteria bacterium | reverse complement strand
GTCGAAGTCGTTCCCCCACGGATAGATCCGGCCATCCGAACCCTGCGCAGCGTATTGCCATTCGATTTCTGTCGGAAGACGCTTCCCCGCCCACTTCGCGTACATGCGGGCATCATCGATGTTGACGTAGACAACGGGATGGCGTTCCTTTCGTGCCGGTGGCTTTCCGTTGCTCCAATGTTTGAGGAAATTCGCTGGATGTTTTGGACGATAGCGGGTCGCTTTCAGAAATCGCGCGTAGTCCTCGTTCGTCACCGGGAATTCATCCATGAAGAATCTGGGCATTGCGATCTCGCGAGAAGTTGAATCGCCGGGATATGGAATGACTTCATTCGGACTGAGGAAACTGCGCGAGGGCTTGTAGAGAAGAATTCCAGCAGGTATCTCCACCATTCCTTTGGGCGGATGAGCGAATGGGTCCGTGCGATGAAGGGTGCTGATCAATCGGGGTCTCGCAAGCGGAACCGTAACGATCCGCTCGTCAATGAGCTCAGCGCCATCAAACGCCTGGATCACAACATCTCCTTCAAATCGCCCAACGGCAGCAAGCAACGAAATGGTCATCGTCCCGGGTGCGTACTCCTTATGCGGTGTACGGTACGACGGCGCTCCCGCCCAAACGAAGATCTTCGTCCCTTGACGTGAGCTGATTCGCAGCGAATCATAATAGAGCGACGCCGAGAGGATCTTCGGGAAACTGGCGATGCAGTCGAGGCTTCCTTCACGACGAGTACCGAGCCATACGCGATTGAATCCATCCGCAGTCACCGGAAGGAAACGCCTGCCGTTGATCACCACGGGCAATAGCTCCTGATGGTTCCAGAGGCTTACGTAGTGACGATCATGCTCTTCATCGATCTCGAAGAGCGGACCGCTCCATCCCTCCGGACGAAAATTCAGAACGGTGTAGAGCGTCTTTTCCTTCGAGGGCCATCGGTTCACCCAAATGCTGTCTGCGCGCGTGTCGAGAAGCGGCGTCCATTCCCGGCTCGAGAAGGCCGAGGAATTCTCACGAAGGATCTTTGTCGCTTTGCCGAGATACGCAAACTCTTCCTCCATCCACTCCGGGCGTCCGGGACGCATGACGTTCAATTCGTTCCCATAGCCGTTGAAGAAGGAAACAGCAACCTCACGGTGGATCCGTCCCTCTGCGAGTTGAATGACCCGGAAGATGGCGAACTCCGGCTTAATGAGTTTGTTGAGATTCAGCGGAGGGGCGAAGTAGATCGCGTCATGAACGCGGCCGGCGACGATCCCCGGCATGTCCTTCGGCACCGACATTCCCTCACTATAGAGCACGACCCCGGGTCTCACACGATCGGCTGCAGCCTGGAACTCCCTGCTTGATTCTCCCCACGTGTCGAGTACCACGCCATCCGCGTCGATCGCACGGAGCATATCCTCCATCCCCGCCGTATGTCCCTCCCTCCGCGTGCTCTCGTCCCATGGATTGTATGCAATGAAGTATTTCGTTCTGATGGAATGTGCATACGCCGCCTGTCGGCGCAGTTCCGTGAGTCCGCCAGGAAGATCCCGATACATGTCCCATTGATTCCGCTGGTCGAGTCCAAGGCGTGGCCACGTAGGCCAGATCATGTATGCCTCGAATCCACCGAGATGCTGGTCGAACGATCGAAGGAAGGTGTCGAACGCGTACTCGTGACGTTGCGCATCGTAGTATTGTCGGTCCCATGTGAACTGCAGAAGAAGAAGATAGCTCGAGCGGATCCACGACAGGTCATCGCGCTCGAACAACGTGTTGTCGAATGTCTCAAGGTCGTAGAGCCATCGATCGCGAAACATCAGCCGCAATCCGTCGCGCCAATCTCCTGCATGTTGATCGACAACGATCTCGTACTCAACCGTCCCCCCGGGTTCCAATATCGTCTTGAATCGACGCACCTCGGCCTTCGTTGTGGCCGTCCTTCGTGCGATCGCCATAAGCGATTTGCCGCCACTTGCGTCCACGTTGCAGAATCCCATTTCCCACGCGTTGTCCGGCACGATGACGCCAATCGGTCCGAAGCCGGGACGGAATAGGTGAGCGCGACTCAGACGATGTGCGTGGTCTGCCGGTCCCCATGATCTGATGAACACATGCCGAGGCAACTCTCCAAGTGGAACGACGTTCGAGATCTGCTGCTTGAGAGGAGAACTGTTGTGGATGGCGAGGGTCGCCTTCCAGCCGCGCCCGAAGGCATGATGGATCCTCACCCAACCATCAACACCGTGCGCCGATCGCCACACCAAACTATCGTGCGCATCATGCGCTTGAACCGAGCTGAACTGGATCAGCGTGTCATTGAGCTCAAACGAGGCGAGAGGAACTGCTGCCGAAAGGGACACCCGAGCACCCGCAGCATCCGACGCCGATCGGACCACAAGACCGTGGGAGAGATCGAGTTCAAGGACTTTGAGGGATGGGAGTTGAGCGAGAAGGATTCTGGGGATCAGCACAAGCAAGACAACGAAGCGCGCCATGGACGAGTCCCTTCCGGAGTGAGGACTCGCCCAAGGTACGCAAATTGGGGAAATGGTGCACGGGAGTGAACAATCGGAGGAATACTCGGCAAACACCGGGAGTGTCAGACTCCCGGAGCCTGCCAAGCGTCAAGCACGAGGTTACCGACCCGGACGCAACTCCTCAATGAAGTCCGCTCGCATCCAGTAGATCGCTGCGTTTCCGTTTCCCGGAGACCGATGGATCCGTTCGAGAAGATCGTATGTCGGCGGTGTTGGGGAATGGACGAGTCCGTCATCCGTGCGCGACGACATGAAGAAGAAGTATCGCCCATCTCTTGAAACGAACGGCGAGTATTCCTGTCCCCCGCGTGTATTCACCGCACTCCCCAAGTTCACCGGTTCGCTCCAAGCATCCGTAGAATCGCGAAAGACGACATAGTAATCGACGGATCCCTTGGTATCCGGCCGTCCGAACGAGCAGACAATGATATAGCTCTCATCCGGCGCAATGAAGGCATTGAACCGATCACGGCCCGTGTTCACCTGTGTCGGGAGTTGCTCTGCGTCAGCGTAGCCGTCGTTGACGAGGCGGCAACGCATGAGCAGGTTTGAGCGATCCGGCTGTTCCCGCGTGAAGTAGATCGTTCCATCGTACGTCACGGACGGAAAATACTCGTCGGCATCCGAATTCACCGGTCCACCGAGCGGTTGCGGAGCGGTCCACGATGCACCTGCCCGCCTCATCTTCCAGACATTGAAATCGTTCAGCGTGTCTTGGTCATGAGTTGGTCGATTGGTGACGTAAAAGAATGTCGATCCGTCCGGACTGATGCAGGGTTCGGTGAAGCACCACCGCAGGTCATCCACAAACGGTGCGACACGCGGTAGTTCCCAGCGACTCCCGTCCCACCGCGTCTCAACGATGGCAGTGATCAATCGATTCGCTCCAGGCGAAACACAATAATAGAACTCTGTTCCGTCCGGCATGAAGGCGACGTCGCGGCTGAACATCCCCGTGCGGATAACCTCCGGCGCAAAGAGTGCCGGCTCTTCTTCCGGGACAGCGATCCCGGGAATGTCGATCGGCTTCGAACGGACGGGCTGTCCCGCAAGCCTTGAAACGACAGGAAGAAGCAAACACAAACCAGTGAAGACCATTCGAAATTTCATGGTTGTTCCTCATCGTGTCTGTTGCTGTTCACCACATGCATCAATTGAACGGTCCAGAATCGATTGAGTTGCGGTGATTTCGATGCAATTGTCGGTCAAAATTGGTATACTAGGCCTCATGAAGGAGAGACCCTCCAAGAGCTCTTCAGTCAAGAAAGGCCGCGATCCCAAACGCCGGACGTCAGCCCGCGTTTCGGCATTGCAAAAGCATATTGCGCTCAATCCGGTCTTCTTCGCACTCTTCGAGCAGCACCAAGCCGTCCTGCTTCTCATTGAACCCCAGACAGGCGCCATCGTCGACGCGAATCCTGCCGCCGTGCGCTTCTACGGCTATTCACGCGCGCAGCTCTGTTCGATGCTGATCTCGGATATCAATCAACTCCCGAAGTCGAGGGTCACCGAGGAGGCTTCGGCCGCAGCCCTTGGGGTGAAGAACCGATTCATCTTTCCACACCGTCTTGCGAGCGGCGCGATCAAGACCGTTGAGGTTCTCTCATCTCCCATCGACATCGGCGGCGTCACGATGCTGTTTTCCATCGTCAACGACGTCACCGATCGTCAGATCGCCGAAGAAGCGTTGGCGCAACGGAACAAGGATCTCGCGCTTCTGCTCGACCTCAGTCAGACGCTCGCCGGCACACTCGACCTTCACGCCGTCCTGCAAACCGTAACGGACCGCTCCGCGCAGGTCGCAGGGTTCGACACCGGAGCTGTCTATCTCATCAGCGATGAACAACTCTATCTTGGCGCAACGACTCCGCCCCTTCCGCCGGGCTTTCCCGAACCCCTGCGACACGCCCGGCTGGCAGACCATCCGCTGATCCGCGAATCGATCACCAAGGATCAACCTACATTCCTGCGGGATGCCCGCGCCGTTGAACTGACGCCGGAAGAACGGGTCGTCGTCGATTTTCGTCATCTCGTTTCCATCTTCTTTGTTCCGCTGCTTGTCGAACATCGACCCATCGGCATTCTCATCCTTGGGACAACATCCGCGACACGATCGCTCAATCGATCCGAGATCGATCTCTATCGAACCCTGGCGGGACATGCCGCGCTTGCGATCGAGAATGCACGGTTGTATGAGGATGTCCAACGCCATGTCGCCAATCTCGAACTCCGGGATGCCGAACGCACACGCGCGGAGTTCTTGCAGGCTACCGTGTATCGAATCTCTGTCGCCGCGCAGTCTGCGATGCATCTTGGAGATCTGTACCGTTCCATCCACGAGATCATCTGCACATTGATGCCGGCGAGGAACTTCTTCATCTCGTTGTATGACCCGCCGACCGACCTGCTGCACTTCCCGTACTTCAGCGACGAGTTCGACTCCGAATGGGCGTCGATGAATCCTGGAAGGACGCTGACGGGATTCGTTCTACGGACAGGCAGACCGTTGCTGGCGACTCCGGAGACCTGCAGTGCGCTGGAACGGGCGGGGGAAATAGAGCTCTATGGCGCGCCCTCGGTCGATTGGCTGGGCGTCCCTCTCAAGACCCAACTGGATCAGCCGCTCGGTGTGATGGTCGTCCAGACGTATCACCAGCACGAGCATTTGACCGAACGGGACAAGGACGTATTGATGTTCGTTTCGTCTCAGGTGGCGAGCGCCATCGAGCGGAAGCGGGCCGAGGAAGCGCTACGCGTCAGCGAAGAGCGCCACCGCCGCCTGGTTGAGTCCTTCCCCAACGGAATCGCCATTTACCAGAATGGCGTATTCGTGTACATCAACCCCGCTGCGATGCGGATCATCGGTGCATCTGAGCAGAACGCGTTGCTCGGCAAACCAGTCTTGTCTGTCGTCCATCCGGACTCTCAGCCCGCAGTCGTCGAGCGCATGAAGCTGGTCGCACGCGGAGAGCTTGTCCCCCCGATGGAGGAACGGCTCATCCGGTTGGACGGCACAAGCTTTGACGCCGAGGTCACCGCTGTCGGGACGACCTTCAACGGCAAACCGGCAGGTCAGGTTATCGTTCAGGATATCACCGAACGCAAACGCGCAGAACAGGAGCATCACCGATTGGAACAGCAGCTGCTCCAGGCGCAGCGGTTGGAGGGTATTGGCACGCTCGCCTCCGGCATCGCCCATGACTTCAACAACATCCTGAACGCGATCATGGGCAACGCGAGCCTGCTGCAGTTGAAGCCCGACGACCGCGACAGGGTCCTCGCGCGTGCGGGCGCCATTCTGCAGGCAACGGAACGCGGCGCGCAAGTCGTCAAACAACTCCTTGCATTTGCCCGCAAGTCGGAGATTCAGCTTCGGGCAATGAACATCAACACCCTGATCCGGGAGGTTTGCAAGCTGCTTGTCGAGACCTTTCCCCGAACGATCGCTTTTCAACTTGATCTGGATCCATCCGTATCCATGCTCACCGCGGACGCGAATCAGCTCCATCAGGTGTTATTGAATCTTAGCGTGAATGCACGTGATGCGATGCCGAATGGCGGACTGATCTCCTATACCACAAGCATGGTTCCCGGAGCATCTATTGCCCTGAGACATCCCGAGGCAACGGCGAATGCGTATGTGCAGATTCGAGTGAAGGACTCGGGCCAGGGGATGAGCGAGGAAGTTCTATCGCGCGTTTTTGATCCATTCTTCACGACGAAGGGAATCGGTCAGGGAAGCGGGCTCGGGCTCGCGGTCGTTCAGGGGATCATCCAACGGCATAACGGATTCATCGACGTCACGTCCGCGCCCGGCGCAGGGACCGAATTCCTCATGCACCTTCCGCTCTCGGACGACGTGCACATCGTTCAGAGTCCCCGTGATCAGGAGTTTCACGAGATCACCGGCGGCTCCGAGACGATCCTTTTCGTGGACGATGAGCCGCAGCTGCGTGAATCAGCACTGGAGTTCTTATCCGCCAAAGGGTACCGCGTCCTGCTGGCGGCGGACGGTGACGAAGCTCTTTCCGTGTATGATCGCTATCGGCATGAGATCGCGCTCGTGTTGTCAGATTACGGACTTCCAAAGTACTCCGGGGAGGAATTGCATGACCGAATCGCCGCACAGAATCCCCACGTGCAATTCGTTCTCCTGACCGGATATCTTGAGCCACAAAAGCGGGAGGATCTTCTGCACAAGGGGATCAACAGCATCATGATGAAGCCGTACAAACCCACCGAGATTCTGAAGCAGATCCGCTTGGTACTTTCCTAACAAGGGACCGGATTCCCGTCGGCGATCCACGAGGCATGGAACACCACTCACACTCTCGCGTTCGGATTTCCTGGGCGGGAGCCCTCATCGCAGCGATCCTCGTCACCCTGCTCTGGCTCCTTCTCCTGCACATCGAACGGGAACGGATCTTTCGTGAGACGCGGCAGACCGTCTACGGTTTCGCGACGACCAAAGGAGCCGAGATCTCCCACATTATCAACCGGAAGATCCATCCGGTCCGCGGCTTGGAGGGATTGGTCCGGCTGAATCCGAACGTCCGCCAGGCTGATTTCGAGACCGTTGCGCGAAATCTTCTGAAGGAACAGCACGGTATTAGGGCGCTGCAACTTGCACCTGGTGGCAGGATCACATTGATCTATCCGCTCAAGGACAACGAGGCGGCTCTCAATAGGGACCTCCTGTCCGATCCTGAGCGCGGACCTGCAGCACGAAGGGCGATCACGACCCGGCAGTTCTTCCTTGCGGGACCGTTCCAGCTCTATCAAGGCGGTCTCGGCCTTGTCGGTCGCATTCCCATCTTCATCGAAGATCGATTCTGGGGATTCGCGCAAGTCGTCCTGGACTACGGCGAAATCCTCAAGGAAGCACGCATCGATGATTCAACCGCCGCATACGAATTCGCTCTTCGAGGCAAAGATGAACTCGGGGAACGCGGAGAGGTCATATTCGGCAGACCGGAACTGTTTGACGATGCAGATGCCCTGCTTGCTGCAATCGCCCTTCCGGCCGGAAGTTGGCAGCTGGCAGCGATTCCCCGCAATGGCTGGGAGGCTGCGGCGAAAATACCCTTCACGCTTTGGCTGACCGGAATGCTCCTCATCGTTTCGACCAGCCTCTTGGTGCGACTCGCGATCGGCCGCTGGCTTCGCCTTCGTTGGGAGCTGGAGGAATCGAAGAACATCTGGCGCTTCGCACTCGAGGGAAACGGAGACGGTGTTTGGAACTGGGATGTCCGGACGGGGGAGATCCTCGTATCCGCCCGCCTGCGGGAGATGCTGGGCTATCCGGCACAAGACCACCTCGAGCATATCGAACACTGGCGTGCGCAGATCCATCCGGACGATGCCGCCCGAACCACCGAACTCATGGTGCCTGTGCTTAACGGCTCCCGTGACACGTTCGCCGACGAATTCCGCATGCGTTGTCGCGACGGTGCGTATCGTTGGTTGCTCTCCCGTGGCAAGGTATTTGAACGCGACGAAACCGCAAGAGCCATCCGCATGATCGGAACACATACGGATATCAGCGGACAAAAAGCGATCGAGGAAGCATTGCGAATCAAGGATCGTGCGATCGAAACATCGATCGATGCGATCGCCATGGCGAATCTCGACGGGGTCTTGGTCTACGTCAATCCCTCCTTTCTCCGATTATGGGGGATCACGGACCACGATCATGTTGTCGGCAGGTCAGTTCTCGATTTTTGGCAGATGTCGGACAAAGCCAGCGAAGTCCTCCAACAGGCGCTCACCGGAAAGGGGTGGATCGGTGAATTGTGCGCAAAGCGTTCAAACGGGGAGACATTCGACGTTGAGGTCGTGGCGAGTGCCGTTACCGACCAGGGCGGACGCCCCATCTCCCTGCTTGCCGCATTCGTCGACATCACCGACCGAAAGCGGGCAGAGGTCTCCATCCGCCAAAGCGAAGAGCGTCTGCGAAATGCGCAAGCGCTGGCCCATGTCGGCAATTGGGAGATCGACCTCCGCAATCGTATGATGTGGGGATCAGAAGAGGCCCATCGTATCTACGGCTATGATTTCCCGCCATCCGAGCTTCCGCTGGAGCGGGTACAACGGCTGGTCGTCCCAGCGTACCGAGCGCGTCTCGACCAGGCACTCGCCGACCTGCTGAGCGGAAAAGCGGCGTATGATGTTGAATTCGAGATCGCTCGCTCGTCGACCGGCGAGCGTCGATTCGTTCATTCGAAAGCGGAACTCATCCGATCGCCAGACGGCAATCCGGAACGCATCGTTGGCGTGCTTCAGGACATCACAGAGCGGAAGCGCGCGGAAGAGGATCGTCACACGTTGGAGATTCAACTGCAGCAGGTGCAGCGATTGGAAGGGATCGGAGCACTTGCATCGGGGATCGCGCACGATTTCAACAACATTTTGAACGCGATCATGGGAAGCGCCAGCCTGCTTCAACACAACGCGGATGATCCCACCAAGGTCGCCCACCGCGCCGAGGCCATCCTGCAGGCGACAGAGCGAGGAGCACATGTCGTCAAGCAATTGCTGACCTTCGCGCGGAAGTCGGAGATCCAGCGCCACCCCACGGACATCAATGCGCTTGTCCGTGAGGCAATGCGACTACTGCACGAAACTTTCCCCCGAACGATCAATTTCACACTGGATCTTGAAGAGTCGGTTCCCCCGGTCAACGCAGACGCAAATCAGCTGCATCAAGTCCTTCTGAATCTGAGCGTGAATGCCCGTGATGCGATGCCCCACGGCGGCACGCTCACGTACACCACCCGCATCGTCGCACGTGCGCATGTGGAAGGCCGATTCGCCGCCGCGCATGCTGACGCCTATGTGATGTTCTCCGTGCGTGATACAGGGGAAGGGATGTCCGAAGAGATTCGTTCGCGGATCTTCGATCCGTTCTACACAACGAAGGGCCTCGGAAAGGGGACGGGGCTGGGATTGGCCGTCGTCCACGGCATCATCCAGCGCCATGAAGGATTCATCGATGTGACATCCGAAGTGAGCCACGGCACCGCGTTTCAGATCTACCTTCCGCTCGTTGAATCAACCGACACAGACCCCAAGGTTCTCGACGACGGTGGGACGGTCTTCTCCTCGGGGAACGAGCTCATTCTCTTTGTCGACGACGAGCAACTGCTCCGCGATTATGCCGCGGAGTTTCTGGGCGGGAGTGGGTACCGGGTTCTGCTTGCATCGGATGGGGATGATGCCTTGGCGCAGTTCACGCTCCACCGGCAGGAAGTCGCGCTCGTGTTGTCAGATTACGGACTCCCCAAGTACACGGGAGAGGAGTTGTACGACAGGATCCAGGGGCTTGCACCCGGGATGCCATTCATTCTGTTAACGGGATTTCTCGAGCCCGGGAAACGTGAAGCGTTGATTCAGAAGGGGATCTGCGCGGTTGGAATGAAACCCTACAAACACGCGGAGATCCTGCGCATGGTCCGAGAAGTCCTGGACCGCGGCAAAAGCCCCGCTTCTCCACACCTATGATTCGCTAGAAGTCGATCCAATATCGAAGTCCGGCAGTCCAAATGAAGTTCGAGCTACTCGTCGACAATTCCTCTTTGGCTGAGTAGAGATAATACGGATGGAACGACAGACTTAGTCCCTCCGTGATGCGGTACAAGAATACCACGTGGAAGCTGATACTGCTGAGCCCCGTGATGGTGGAGACTTCCGTCATCGTCGATGTGGTCGTCATGCCTCCTCCCCGCCCAGATCCCGCCGAGCTCCCCGACGTCTTGAGCAGCCGATCTTCGATCGTTTGCGACATAAAGGTCGCTTGCACAAGCGGGAGAACGGCGAATCTTCCGACGCTGAGGAACGTCGAAGCGTCCAGCGAAAAATAGCTTGCACTGTTTGTTCCCAGGTAGCTGTCGTACGATACGCCGAGACTTGCAGGACCCACACTCAGGTCGAGGCCGACGCCAATCGTATTGGTCAGTGCGGCAAGGACATTCGCCGAGTCATTGACGTACGAGTAATGGGAATACTCCGCAGAGAGCGTTACCCATTCCGTGACATCCCACGCGTAGCCGATCGAGACGTTCCAGTTCTGCAATTCCGCCGGATCCCCCAGCGTATGGATACCACCGACTGCAGAAGTGAGTCCGCTCTGATGGTCAAGCCCGAACGAGAAACCCGTCGCGGGTTGTTCGTTCCCCAAATCGATCCCATACGCCATGTATCGATTCAGATAGCGAATGCCTGCCGAAGCGGACCACGGAGCTCCTTCATCGCCATCCTGGGCAAGCAACGATGATGAGGCAGAGAATAGAAGTGTGAGGAGAGTGAGATAACCGAGGAGCGAGGCCATTGGAGGAACACCTTCTTCTGTTGAGAGATCGGGAACCGGGGTTCCAGCGGAATCGCTGCGAACCCCGGCTGGTCAGGAGAAGATCGTTGCGATCGGCGACGCAGCGCGGTTCTTCGGTGAGATTCGAACGGTGATGCCTAATTCTTACCCTTCGTCTGTTGCTTTGCCTCCTTCTTCGCTTCCTTGGCCTCCTTCTTCGCCTCTTTCATCTCCTTCTTCATCGCTTTCTCTGCTTCCTTCTTTTCCTTCATCTCGCGAACGCGTTCCTTGGTTCCCTCTTCAACGCCTTCGCCCTTTTCCTTCTGCTCCATGGCGCGTTCCATTTGCTCCGTCTTCTTCTGCGCCTGCTCCTGCTTCTTGGCTGCTTGTTCCTGCTTTCCCTTTTCCATCATCTTCGCAGCCTGCTGTTCCTTTGTTTGCACTTGCTCCTGCTTCTTCTCGACCTGCTTCTTCTGCTCTTCCTGAGCGAAGAGCGCGATCGGTATTGCGAGCGCGATGATGATCGCGATGAGACGTTTCATAGATGACCTCCATAAAATAGTGGTGAGTTGTTCCCCCTTGCACTCTCGTACAAATCTAATGGCTTCGCAGATCATTATCAATTGACGCCTGGTGGATCGCGTCGCAATGTCGAATATTGGGGTATTTCGCCCTAAGCGCGGGCACTCCATTCGTCACATTTTATCGAACTTCCTCCACCAAGCAGCGTAACATCAGACAGAAGCCACTACACACGAAGAACAACTCGATGGAGGATGCCATGAAACAGACTACGATGATGTTCGCGCTCGCGCTTCTCCTCGGAGCTGTCGCCG
>JBFYQI010000344.1:0-7090 GCA_041302875.1 Ignavibacteria bacterium | reverse complement strand
TTCCTGCTCGCAGCAACGCTCGTCCCGTTCGCGGTCGTCTCCGTGTTCGCACTCGGCGGCACGATCCGTCGGGTAGACGTGGAGTAGGTGATAGCGGTTAGCAGTTGGCTCTTGGCATCTTGGTTCTTGTTTGTCACTTGGCTCTTGGCATCTTGGATCTTGTTTGTCTCTTGTCTCTTGGCATCTTGGATCTTCCAGAAAGGCCTCATATGTCGTCTGCATTTGATCTCTCCGGCCGTGTGGCCATCGTCACTGGCGCAAGCACGGGACTTGGCCGCGGCATGTCTCTTGGTCTTGCCCGGGCGGGCGCGGATATGGTTCTCGTTGACCGCAACGGTGCGGGAGAGACGATCGACGAAGTGAAGGCGCTTGGCCGTCGTGCCGTCAGTATCGCTGCCGATCTCATGTCCATCGAGCCGATCCAGGGGATTGTCGATCAAGCGGTCAAGGAATTCGGGAAGGTCGACATCCTTGTGAACAATGCCGGCATCATTCGCCGGACGCCTGCGATCGACTTCTCCGAGAAGGACTGGGATGAGGTCATGGCGATCAATTCGAAGACGGTGTTCTTCTTCGCACAGGCAGCCGCGCGCGACATGATGAAGCGGAAATACGGAAAGATCATCAACGTCGCATCGCTGCTGGCGTTCCAAGGCGGAATTATCGTGCCGTCGTACGCGGCAAGCAAAGGCGCGGTGGCGCAGGTGACGAAAGCTCTTGCGAACGAGTGGGCGAAGGAGGGGATCAACATCAACGCCATCGCTCCGGGCTACATGGCAACCAACAACACAAAGGCGCTGCGGGAAGATCCTGTCCGTTCCAAAACGATCCTGGATCGCATCCCCGCAGGACGTTGGGGAACGCCGGACGATCTCGCGGGAACGGCTGTCTTCCTCGCATCTTCCGCTTCTGATTATGTGAATGGTCATGTGTTGGTCGTGGACGGTGGATGGCTTGCACGCTAATGGAGACAGGACGATGAACCGTAAAGTCATTGCGCTCCTGATGCTCGTGCTGATCCTGCCCGGGATTGCATCGTCCGTAGCAGTCACGGATACGACGATCATTGCGACATCGTTCGAACAGTCCGATGCTCCTCCGTATGCCCTTGGATCGGTGAATGGACAGAATCTCTGGAGTGTCGCGAATGGATCGGGTATCGTCTCGGGTGATTCCGTTTATGCGTGGACTGGTATGCGCGGTCTGCAGATATCCTGCACGAACTCCGCGCTGAGGGTTCAGCATCAGCCGTATGCCGGAGACGTCCAAGGAATGACCGGTATCGTCTATGTCGACCTCTACGTGAAGATCCTCGCCTCGACGGGCAAAGAATTCACGATCAACGGCAATGACTTATACAGCGGAAGTCGAAAGCGCACATTCGTCGTCGACTTCACCGTGCCCGCGAACGACACTGGGTCGGTCCGCATCTACAACGGCTCGAGCAAGGTGACGATCGCGTCGTATCGCACGGGAACATGGAATCGTGTGATCGTCCGTGTGGACTATGCGGCCAGCACGTATCAGGTTTCGATCAACGGAGCGGAGCCTGTCGCCGTTGCCTTCCGTGAAAGCTACACGCCGACCGCATCCGGCACGCGGCCCGCGAACATCAAGGAATATCACCAGCTTCTGCTCAACCTGGGCACAGACACGAACAGCGGCTCGCTGGATGCCGCGATCGACCGTTTGTACGTCGGAACAACGCCGCCGGACAGCGTCTTCTTCGAACCGGTCATTCCGCGCTATGCGGTGAATGTCAATCAGCCGTCCGTCGGCTCCATATCGCTTGCCCCGTCCGGCGGAGTGTATGACAGCGGAACGGTGGTGACTGCAACGCTTCATTTGCCTCTGGGATACCGCAATGCCGGTTGGACCGGAGATCTCGCGGGGACAGACACGCTCGTGTCGTTTGCCATTGCGAAAGACATAACCATCGGCGCAACGATTGCAGTCGACACGACAAACCCACCTCCGCTCTGCCGCCTGACGATCGTTCAGCCGCAACACGGTCTGATATCCGTGACGCCCGTGGATTCGTCGTTCTATGCATACACTGCGGTGACCGCATCCATCACGGTGGACTCCGGGTATCGGTTCGTGAACTGGACGGGTGTTCTCTCCGGGAGCACGACACCTCGCACGTTCTCGATCACCACGGACACAGTGCTGGGTGCTGCCGTGAATGTGATTCCTTCAGGCTCGCGCAAGATCTTCACGTCCGCCTCATCCCTGAAGACAGCGATGCAGAATGCGGTTCCGGGAGACACACTGGAACTCGCCGACGGCACTTATACGTTGAGCGGCACGTTTACCATGACAGGCACGGAGGCGTTCCCGATCCGCGTGAAAGCGAGCAACAGGGGAAGGGCGATCCTGAGCGGAAGTTCCAGTCTCACGTTCCGGTTCAGTTCTTATGTCATCCTCGAAGGATTTGTTTTCACGGGAGATGTCAACACGGCGGTCAAGACCGAAAGCTCGCATCATCTCCGCATCACGCGAAATGTCTTCCGGCTGGTGAGTTCCTCGAGCTCGTCAAAGTGGATCGTCATTGGCGGATACTATCTTTCTTCGGAGCCGAACAGCTACGAGAATCGCATCGACCACAACCTGTTCGACGAAAAACACGATCTGGGGAATTTCATCACGATCGACGGTTCGCCCGATTCGTACCCGCCGGCCCGGTCGTCCCAGCGTGACCGCATCGACCACAATCACTTCCGGAACATCGGTCCTCGGGCGGTGAACGAGATGGAATCGATCCGTCTCGGATGGAGTGCGATGTCGATGTCCAGCGGGTTCACGACCGTGGAGTACAATTTGTTCGAGCAATGCGACGGCGACCCGGAGATCATTTCGGTCAAGACGTGCCACGACACCATTCGCGCCAACACATTCCGTCGTTCGAAGGGAACCGTCTGTCTGCGCCATGGGAACGGTAGTGTGGTGGAAGGCAACTTCTTCTTCGGTGGCGGCATCGACAGTACCGGCGGCGTACGCGTGTATGCGGACTCTCATCGCGTTGTGAACAACTATTTCGAAGGGCTTACGGGAACGCGTTGGGATGCGCCGATCACCGTGACGAACGGGGACGTGGATTATCCGTCGACGTCGTTGACCAGTCATTTCCGTCCCCGCTTCCTGTTCATCGCACATAATACACTCGTCAACAACACGCACAACATCGAGATCGGGTATACGGGGAGCGGATACAACAAGCCCCCCTCGGACATTCTGTTCCTGAACAACATTGTCGTCGGGTCGGACAATCCGTTGGTCAGTGTGGTGACGACTCCCGTTCGATGGACCTGGGCGGGCAACATCATGCGTCCCACGGGATCTGCGACGTTGGGGATCACCGCCTCGGAGCCGGAGATTCGTCTAATGGATCCGCTTCTCGCTCAGCGTGAAGGCGTATGGCGATTGAGTGAAGGCAGTCCGGCCCGTGACGCCGCATCGGCAGGTGCATCGAGCGTTCTTGTCGATATCGATGGTCAAGCGCGAAGCGGCCAATGGGATATCGGCGCAGATGAATTCTCGGACGCACCGAAGACTTCGCGACCGCTGACGTCTGCTGACGTTGGCCCCGACGCGCCCGAAGAACTGGTCATGACGAGTGTCCCCGGTGCGGCGGGCGAAGCTGTGCCGCAAACGTGCGTGCTTTACCCGGCGTACCCGAATCCCTTCAATCCGGCCACAACGTTCAGCTTTCGGATTTCGCATTTCGGATTTACCAAGTTGTCCATTCATGATCTCCTCGGCCGCGAGGTCTCCATTCTGCTCGAGGCCGCAGTTGCGCCGGGCATGTACACACTGACTTGGAACGCGGAAGGACAAAGCAGCGGAGTATATTTTGCTGTGTTACACACTCAAAAGGAAACACACACAATTCGCATCATGCTGTTGAAGTAGCTGTCAACCTTAACTAAAGGAGGTTCCCATGAAACACCTTGCTTCCATCGTCTTGCTCGTGCTTTTCGTTGCATTCAGCGCGAGCGGTCAGATCATGAATGTGACGTCGGGGAATTGGAGCGCTGGCGCGACATGGTCGGGTGGAAATGTCCCCGGTCCATCCGATAACGTCATCGTGGATACGAGTACCACGGTCACGATCGATATACCGAACGCCGTGTGCAACGATTTGACGGCGAAAGGATATCTATTGTTCAATCAACTGAGCTCTGGAAATGGTCTCACGGTGTACGGAGATGTGTTGGTTGATTCCACCGGGAGGCTGCGTTCCGGTGCAGCGACTCCAACAGGGATTCAAACGCAGTTCCTGACTCTCCACAAGGACCTCACGGTCCGATTTGGTGGCAGCTTTGATATGCGCATCGGCAGCGGCAGTAGTGTGAGCGTCGGTAGCCTCGTCTTCGCTGGTGATACGGATACAGAAATTCGTATGGGGCGGACTGCGTACGTCTCCAGTGCCGAAGAATTCAATTCGGTGACCATTCGAAAGAACAATGGCGCGAAGGTGATCGTCGTGGAAGGTGTCGTCTATCAGAATAACAATTCAACAAATGCGATGGATACGCTGATGCTAGAAAGCGGAATCATCGAGACTCAAGGAACCAGTGCTTGGCACCATCTGGGAACGTCGTCCGCTCACGTGCAGGGCGCCTCTCCGCTTAGTTATGTCAACGGGAATCATGGGAGAGGGCTATCGAACACTTCAGGGGCGACAAATATCAATCGCATTTTCGAGGTTGGCGATGCAAATGGTTATCGGCGGATCACACTCCGTTGCCAAGCTCCCACATTAGTCACAGGAGCATACGTTGCGGTACAGGTAATTAGCGGGAATGCCAACACAGGATCGAGTGCATTCACGGGCGGAATCGACAAAGTCTCTGCGTCCCGATATTACAAAATCACGTACTACGACTCTACGAGTGCCACGAAGTCAATGCCAATCGACTTGTTCATCCCTGAATATCAGGCAGAAGATGGTGTCAGTGCGGGGAATACTGATTTGCGCGTTGCTTATTCAACTGACGATAGAGCTACGTGGGTGGGAATGCCTCAGGCAACAGCTGACACGACGTTTGTGACAGACAATGCAATTCGTCCCGATTCCTTGCCCTCCGGTTCTTGGGTCACCGTCACTCGTTCTACAGTTGTCTACGCGGCACTTGCCCGCGCAACGGGCACGACGACGAATTCGCTGGAGTACACGCCGACCGGCGTTGAGGAGGAGACCGTTGTCCCTGTCGCCTTCTCCCTCGGCCAGAATTATCCGAACCCCTTCAATCCGTCGACATCCATCCGGTTTGGAATCGACAAGCCGGGATTCACCACGGTCCGCGTGTATGATATGCTCGGACGGCTGGTGACGACGCTGGCGGAAGGAATGATGGCACCCGGATTCCATACGGTGACATGGAATGCAGACGGCGCATCGAGCGGCCTCTACTTCTACACCCTGCAAAGCGGTGAGAAGATGCAGACTCGCAAAATGTTGCTCATGAAGTGATCTCCGCGTAATATGATCGGGGTTGCGAGTCCCTTCGCAGCCCCGGTCAGCTTTTACCACACACTCAGACTCGTGCGAACGATGAACCATATGCGGCGTTTCTTCTTTCTCTCTCTGTTCGTTGCCAGCGGGCTTCATGCCCAGCCATCTGCGCCAGGTAACTACCTGCTCGATGCGTCGCTCCTTCGGGCGTCGGCCGAGGCGGTTCAACGCAAGGAGTCCGTCGCGCTCCCCGCGTTCAAGCGTCTCGTGAAGGATGCCGACAAGCTTCTGAAGACGACGCCGAAAACCATCATCGACAAGCCGCAGGTTCCCCCGAGCGGAGACAAGCACGACTACACGAGCATGAGCCGCTACTGGTGGCCCGACCCGTCAAAGCCGGACGGACTTCCGTACATCCGGCGGGATGGCGAAACGAATCCGGAATCGGAAGACATTCCGGATCAATACAATTACGGGCGTATTACATCAGGCACATGGACTTTAAGTTTGGCATATTACTTTACCGGTAACGTTGAGTATGCAAAACAGGCGGCCCGCTACGTTCGGATGTGGTACCTCGACAGCGCCACAGCGATGAATCCGAACCTGAACTATTCTCAGTACGTGAAAGGACGCGGCGACGGTCGGTCGTCCGGAGTCCTGGATGGACGAGGCATCCATCGTATCGTCGAAGCGATCGGCTTGATCAATGGGTCGGGTGCCTGGACAAAAGACGACCAAGCACGGATGCTGGATTGGATGAAGCGGTACTGGGAATGGCTGCAGACTCATCCCAACGCCATCGGTGAATCTGAGGCAACCAACAACCACGGCGTGTGGTTCGATGTTCATGCCGTCTCGATCGCCTGCTTCGTCGGCGACTTCAAAGCGGCGCGGGCGATCCTCGAGCGGGCGAAGACCGAACGCATCGGCAAGCAGATCGAACCGGACGGATCGCTGCCGCGCGAACTTGCGCGCACGCGCTCGCGGCATTATGTGATGTTCAATCTCGAGGCGTTCAGTTTGCTCGCTGCCTATGGCCGCGACCTCGGCGTCGACCTGTGGAATTACCGTTCGGATGATGGACGAAGTCTTCGCGGTGCATTCAATTGGCTTGCCTCCTACATCAACGGCGAACGCGAATGGGCATGGAAGGATATCGACGAGCCAGGTTGGCACCGTTACTACTTTGTCCTCCTGCAGGCGGACGCCGCCTACCCGGATGCGGGATTCGGCAAAGTGGCGAAACGGTTTGAACCAGAAAAAGGAAGTTCCGATGTCATTCACCTGATCCTTGCGCGATAGCGCTCGAGACAGGTTCGCTCAGTTTCACAAGATTGGCGGTCAGGCTGACCGTCCACCACTCATCATCGGAGTCGCGTCCATGACACCGTTTCTCGAACAACTCGGATTGCTGGGCATCATTCCCGTCGTCGTCATCGATCAGGAAGAGCATGCCGCACCGCTCGCGGATGCATTGATAGAAGGCGGGCTCCCCTGCATTGAAGTGACGCTGCGAACGGAGGCTGGTATTCGGGCGATCGCCGCCGTGAAAAAACATGCTCCGCGGATGATCATCGGGGCAGGCACCGTCTTGTCCGTCGACCAGGCGAAGGCGGCGGTCGACAACGG
>JBFYQI010000341.1:0-2687 GCA_041302875.1 Ignavibacteria bacterium | reverse complement strand
GGACGGAAATTGTCCATGATCTCGTCCTTGAAGAGCCGGTATTGAAGGCCTGCCATGAGGGGGAACATCAGCAGACGGTTCTTCTTCCCCGGAACGAAAGAGTCGCCGTAATACGTGTACCGCTCCACCTCGGCGTCGTCTTTTACGTCCGAGATGAAGAAGTCCATGGTCCCAGAGAGGTCGTCGGAGAACGCGTGGCGATAGAACAATCCTGCGGCGAAGCCGTTGTTCGACAGCTTCAGATCGATACCCCAGGCATCCTGGAAGGGCTGATAGGTCACCGTTCGGGGAACGATCGGACTCGAGGGTTCGAAGACGATTGTCGTATCGGTGCGTAGCGGCCGTTGGGCTGTTGCCGGCGCGATCACAGAACAGATGAGAAGGATCACAAGGAGGTGTTTCATGGCGTTGGCTCTGTTGTCTTCTCAATGAACAACCGGCAATGCCGTGCGGGTTCCGAATGCGTCAAACGACACGGTAAATCGCGAATTTCAGATAGGCGGTTTCGGGCATGGCGGGGAGGACCGGATGATCCGGCGATGCCCCGGAGAAGAAGAGCAGCTGGATGTTCCTGCCGACCTTCTGCGCAGACCGATCCACCATGGCAAGGAACTCCTCCTCACCGATATGGTGCGAGCACGAGGCCGTTGCAAGAAAACCGCCCGGCTCAACCAACGAAAGGGCGGCCGCATTGATCTGCCGATACCCTTTGAGCGCCGTCGCGACCGTCTTCTTGTTCTTCGTGAAGGATGGGGGATCGAGAACGACCATCCCGTAGCGCGCATTGCGATGACGGAGTTCCTTCAGAAGCTCGAAGACGTCCGCCTGTTGGAATTGGACGTCCTTGCTTTGATTGAGTTCCGCATTCACGCGAGCTTTGGTCACCGCCGAATCGGACAGATCGACACCCAGGACAGATGTGGCTCCGCCGGCTGCGGCATTGAGAGCGAATCCCCCTTCATTGCAGAAACAATCGAGCACACTCAGTCCCGCTGCGAGCCGCCGAATTGCCTTCCGATTCTCGCGCTGGTCCAGGAAGAACCCGGTCTTCTGTCCGTGAAGGACGTCGATCGAGTACTTCAGCCCGTCATCCACGACGATGATCGGCTCAGGAGTGCCGCGCAACACGGCCGTTTCCAGTGGTAGCTGTTCGAGCGTTCGCACCGGCACATCATTGCGCGCAACGATCGCCTTCGGGTGGTAGCGGGCATCAAGCACGTCGCAGATCAGCGGGAGGCGCTGGTCCATGCCGGCGGAGAAGACCTGGAGGGAAAGAAGTTCGTTGTATTTGTCGACGACAAGGCCGGGGAGGAAGTCGCTCTCGCCATGGATGAGCCGGAATGTCTCACTGCCGGGGAACAGGCGGCGCCGAAGCTGTTCCGCCGCCGCGATGCGCCGGTCGAAGAAGTCTGCGTCGACCTCCTCGCGCTTGCGGGAAAGCATGCGCACCGCGATGAGCGAGTGGGGATGGAAGAAGCCGATCCCCAGGAAGGCTCCATCTGCCCGGTGTACCTCGACGAGATCGCCGGTTGTGATCACTCCGCTGATCGAGGCGATCTCATTACTGAAGACCCACTGGTGTCCAGCGAGCAGTCGGTGCTCTTCGTTCTTCTTGAGTCGGATTTGTCGTTCCATCTAATCAACTTAGACAGAATTGCGTTGGGAATCAAACAGCGCGCGATCGCAGCGATGTCATCCGATTCTCAGCGTGAGTCGGTCAACATGCACGCGTCCGAATCGGTCCGTCGCTTCAACGGCGACCTCTTTGGTTCCGGGTGAGATCGCCGCGCGGAACAAATGGTCGGTGACGTACGGCTCCACCCACGAGTGCTTCTTCGGCAATTGCGGACCCGAATGGAGTTCGACCGAGAGGGGATCGGTTCCCCGCGTCTGCTTCATGGCACCTGTTCGGATTCCATCCTCAAACCAAACGATTCCCCAGCTCTTGTCCCAGTCCCAAACATTGGCAATGAGTTCGGATGGTGCGGCCGGATCCGACCCGGGAGCATACAGGCGCATTTGCGTGCTGAGCGGGAGCCCGGTTCCCTTGTATCGCCACTGAAGCGACCCGCCGTTGGCTTCGAAGATGCCGTACCCGTTTGGCGTGCCGTCACCGCAGATCGGGCCAGACCACCAAGCTCCGCAAACGGCGCCGACGACATGCGTCTCGATCCCTCCATCCATCGCGTGTTCGATCTCGTGCATATGTCCGGCGATGATCTGCGACTTGAACGGTGCCAGGATCTCATACAACGCCGCGCGGTTGGCAACGACAAGCCCTCGTTCAGGCCTCTTCTGTCCGATCCGCGCATGCTGAGTACTATAAACGGGGATGTGGACGAACACCACCACGGTCTGCCCCTTCTCGATGAAGGAGAGATCGTCTTCCAACCAGTCGAGTTGTTCCTGATGAAGATATCCGATATAGCCGTCGCCCAGCCACATGACGTCATCGAGGACGACATAATGGATGCTGCCCCGATTGAACGAGTAGTTGGTCGGACCGAACGTCTTCAAGAATGTCGCTGCTGAGTGTTCATCAGACTTGGCGATCGCGTCGACGTCATGGTTCCCAAGAACCTGGAAGAAGGGGATCCCGGACATTTGCACGCCCCGTTCGTACTCCGGGAACAACGCGAGCCGGTCGAACATCAGATCGCCGCACCCGACGCCGAACACAGGGATTC
>JBFYQI010000265.1:0-3138 GCA_041302875.1 Ignavibacteria bacterium | reverse complement strand
CCAGCATCGCGCTCGGCCACGAACAGACCCTGCGCTCACTCCCCGCGCGGCGTCAGTGGCGCATCTCCTTCGATCGGCGGGATCAGGAGCATGCACGGCGATGGCGGACCGAGCGGAGCCTCGGAGGCAGCATACAGCTTCCAGATGCTTCCATCCAACGCCTGCTTGATTCGAGCATCTTCGCCCTGCTCCAGCTCCATGATCACGATTTCATCTCACCGGGACCATGGATCTACCATCAATTCTGGTTCCGGGATGCTGCTCCGCTGCTTGAAGCGCTCGATTGCCTCTCGTATCACAAGCGCGTGCGCGAAACGATCGGCAAGTTCGCGTCCTATCAGACAGGCGATGGCTTTTTCCGGGGACCGGAGGGAGAATGGGACTCGAACGGAGCCGCCATCTGGCTCGTCGTGCGGCATGCGGTCCGAACGCAATCTTCGCTCTGGCTCCGGAGCATGTACAGTTCGCTGCGAGCTGGTGCTGAGTGGATCATTCGCAAGCGGGGAGAAACCGACCGGACGCGGCCGAGTCAACCCGGACTGCTCCCTCCGAGTCTGAGCGCCGAGCATCTCGGAACAGTCGATCAGTATTACTGGGACAGTCTGTGGGGATTGGCAGGATTAGAGTCGATGGTGACGGCGGCAGGGATCCTCGGAAAAGCGCACGACGTGGAGCGCTTCCACGGCGAGGCGCAGGCCTTTGTCACGGATATCAACCGTTCTCTTGAGAATGTCGTTGTCCGGATTGGGTCGGAACTGATCCCGGCGACTCCGACGCGCAGTTTTGATGAATCAGCCATTGGATCGCTTTGCGCCGCCTATCCCCTCGATCTAACGTCGATCCGTCAGAGCGCGGTACGCGGCACCACGCATGCGTTGGCAGAGCGGTTCGTCGACGGACATGGCTTCTATCATCCGTTCATTCATTCCGGCTACAACGTGTATCTCACACTCCAGATCGCGCACGCTCTGCTCTGGGGAGGCGAACGCGACGCCGCATGGCGCATCGCGCAGAACGTCTTTTCACTCGCGATGCCGACCGGCACGTTTCCAGAAGCCGTGCATCCAAGGACCTTCGGAGGTGCGATGGGAGATGGCCATCATGGATGGGCGGCGGCGGAGGTCGTGCTCTTCATCCGCGACGCGCTGATCGATGACCGGACATCCTCGCTGAGACTGCTCGGCGGAATTCCGGGCACGTGGCAGGTCGAGCAGACGGGATTGTCGTTCCGCGGATTGGCGACACGGTTCGGCCCGTGTTCCTTCGAATTGAAGAATGAAGGACTCAATCGAGCGACCTTGAACATTACGCTATCGCTGAATGAATCGCTTCAGCCGCAGGCGATCGTGATCGATCTCCCGTTCGAGGCCGTTCGGGTGGTGTCCGGGAAAAGCGGGCAGCTGCGCGGATTCAGGAATGCGGATGGACGGACGCTTGTGGAGTGTGCACCAGCGACGGCTCAATTGCTGGTGGAATGGTAGCGCCGCCTCGCCAGATGCGAAGGCCTTCCGGGTGAAGCAAGCGCAACATCGGAACGTCTGAGAGTGAATTGCCTGCCGCGACGACAGGTTGGACGGCTCCGATGAACTGGTGATAGACCTCAACCTTCCTCGCTCCCACGGGAGCAGGTTCGACCAACTCATCCGTCAGGATCTCGTTGACGACGTTCGTTCGAATTCCGAATGCGTGAGTGGGGTCGATTCCGAAGAACCGTTCGGCAACGACTTGGACGGCGATCGCACTGCTCGCCGACAAGACATAGACCTCCACGCCATACTTTTGCAACAAGCGCACCAATGCATGCATCCAAGGATCCGGCGCCAACAACGGCATACTGAGCAGGGAGTCCACCGCATTGCGAACCGTCTTCTCGGGAAGTCCTGCCATCGCTCGCACGGCACTGCGGTAGGCGGAATCGGGGTCCGTACTGCACTCCATCCGATACTGTTCCCAGGAGAACCGTTGGACCAGACCGCGATGGATGAGAAGTGAAAGGAGCTCATCGCCGACATCGCCGTTGATGAGGGTATCATCCAGGTCGAAGACGGCAACACGCCGTTCCATCGAGTCAACCAGGAAGCGCCGACGCAGAGCGCGCCAGGCGTCGCGCAGGTGGTCGGGGAGCAGGTCGTCTTCGGATGTGCGGAGATCGAACATGGTAACCAATGTTACAAGGTCGTTCCCGGGGAGAACCCCGGGGAGAATCCCGGCGTGAACCCCGGGGAGATCCCGGGGATGGCTCCGGGAAAGCCACCCGGCGAAGGCAAGATCACGCCGACAGCCGAAATGGGATCACCCGCGCCGGCAAGGGCCTCCGCCTCGCCGCGATCGGCTGATCGACCGTCGAAACCTGATAGGGTACCGGGAGAATGCACGTCTTGATGCGCAACGCGCCCGCTTCCGCTATTAGCAAATTGTACTTCAACCGCCGAACCGGATCATCGCATACTGCGCCGGCGCCGTTCGCCACCTGCAATCCATCCCAAGAGTAGATCTCATTCCTGTGCACGTGGCCGTGGAGCGCTGCCGTCACGCCGATGCCACGCAACGCTTTCATCAGGCGCCGTCGCTTCCGCATTCGCATCGTCTTCGATTCGACCGTCTTCCAGAATGAGTTTTGGATCGCATCGTCCGTGATGAGGTCATGTAAATGATGATGGAAGACCGCAATGCGGTGCCTGCCTTCTTCCGGCTTCGCACTGAATGAAGCAAGCACAAGCAATTGCTCCTCATCCACGAGACCATTCGTTCCAAGCGGATTCTTGCGCATCGACCACTCCGGAACGGAATTCAGCCCGACCACTTCGACCGGTCCCACGCGCTTAAGATACGGGAATACGGAATCCCCCGCCCCACCCTCGACCCCCGCAAACGTCTCGGCGAACGCCTGCTCGAACAGCGCGAGATGTCGCTGATAGTCGACCGAACGAATGTGATCGGGAAAGCTGAGCACGTCAATCGCCCGGTGCGGTCCGCCGAAGATGTCATGGTTCCCGGGAACGACCGTCAACCGGTCTGCTCGCAGAAGTCCCATGGAGGCAAAGATCTCTCGAGCAAGGTAGTAATCGTTCTCGTCCGCCGTGCTGACAATATCGCCGCTGACGATGATATGGTCAATCCCCGCATCGACGATCGTCC
>JBFYQI010000225.1:0-2628 GCA_041302875.1 Ignavibacteria bacterium | reverse complement strand
GCCTGCGGAGCGACCAGCGCATCCTTCCCCGTGAATCCGTACGCCTCGTTCAGGACGAGGATGACGCCGCCGACCGTCGCGGCGGAGATCAGAACGCCGAGGAATTTCCAGGTTTCCTGCTTCTTCGGCGTCGTGCCCATCCAGTATCCAATCTTCAGGTCCGTGATGAATCCCCCCGCGACGGAAAGCGCCGTGCAGACCACGCCGCCGATGATCATGGCGATGAGGATTCCTGTATCGCCGCTGATGCCCACCTGCCACAACACAAGAGACGACAGGATGAGCGTCATCAGCGTCATGCCGGAGACCGGATTAGTACCGACGATCGCGATCGCGTTCGCTGCGACGGTCGTGAAGAGGAACGAGATGACGATCACGATGAGCAGGCCGATGAGCGCGTGGACGAGATTGAAGACGACCGAGCCCTGGAAGAAGACAAAAATGAGAAGTGCCGTCAGCAGGATGAGCATCACGATCCACAACATCTTGATGTCCGTTTGTGTCCGCGGCAGTCCGGCCTCTTCCGATTCCTTGCGGAGGAAAATCTCGTGATAGGCCAGCTTGAACGCACCCGCGATGATCTTCGAAGACCGGATGATCCCGATGACCCCCGCCATCGCGATGCCGCCGATGCCGATCTGCCGCACGTAGGTTCGGAAAATATCCTCTGGCGACATCTGCGCGATGAGCATCGTCGCCGTCGGTCCGATCTGAACCGTCACATGCTGACCGAACTCATACACGAGCGGAACGAGAACGAACCAGGAGAGGAACGAGCCCGCCGCGATGATGGCGGCATACTTCAGTCCGACGATATACCCGAGGCCGAACACCATCGCCGACACGTTGACCTTGAACACCAGCTTCAGTTTGTCGGAGAGGTCGGCGCCCCATGCGAACATCCGCGTGGTGATGACCTCGGACCACCAGCCGAACGCGCTGAACGCAAAGTCGAACAATCCGCCGATGAGGCCGCTGACGGCGAGGACGGCCGCCTGCTTTCCTCCCTTTTCGCCTGCGACAAGGATCTCCGTCGTTGCCGTCGCTTCGGGGAACGGGAGCTTTCCGTGCATGTCTTTCACGAAGTACTTCCGGAACGGGATCATGAAGAGAATGCCGAGGAATCCGCCGAGCGCGGAGGCCATGAACATCTGGAAGTAACTCGGGGGAAGCGCGAGGATGTACAACGCGGGAATGGTGAAGATCGCGCCGGCCACGATGACGCCGGAGCTCGCGCCGATGGATTGAATGATCACATTCTGTCCCAGCGCTCCCTTCTTCCCGGCGAGCCCGGAAATGCCGACGGCGAGGATGGCGATGGGAATCGCGGCCTCAAAGACCTGTCCGATCTTCAGGCCGGAATACGCCGCCGCGGCAGAGAACAGCACCGCCATGACCAGTCCCCAAAAGACGGACCATGGCGTCACCTCGTCGTACGTCTTGTCCGCCGCCATGATCGGTTTGTATTCCTCGCCGGGCTTCAGCTCCTTGTAGGCGTTATCCGGCAAACCGCTTGATGCAAGCGATTGGTGTTCCATACGTTCTCCTTCTTCGAATCAATGAACAGAATCGACCCACACGCGAAGCGTCTCGAGCACGGTCTGCACGGAACGCTCCATCCCCTGTACTGAAACCCATTCATGAATGCTGTGCGCATTCTCTCCCCCCGTGAAGACATTCGGCGTTGGAAGCCCCGCTTCCGTCAGGTCTGAGCCATCCGTCCCGCCACGCACCGGCGCCCAGTAGGGTTTCGCACCGGCTCGCCGCGCACCCTCGAACACGTAGTCGGCTACGCGGGGATCCTCGGCGATCTTGTCGGACATGTTCCGGTATGACTTCTTCACGTCAACCGTGATCACCGCTTTCGGATATATCGTCCGAACCTGCTGAACGGCGAATTCCACCACCCGCTTCAACGAATCCAGTCCTTCCGTTTGAAAATGTCGGAAGAGCATTCGGATGCGCGCCTCTCCCACATCTCCCGACATTTCGTGCGGGTGGATGAAGGGCTGGTATCCGTCGGTCGTCTCGGGGGCCAGATCCTTCGGCAATCGTGAGACGATCTCGGCCGCAACGCGCATCGCATTCACCATAACGTTCTTCGCATCGCCCGGATGAGTATCGCGTCCCGTCACGGTCACGACGCAGCTGTTCGCGCTGAACGTTTCCTTGTTCAGTTCTCCTGTCGTCCCCCCATCGATCGTATACGCGAACTGCGCACCGAAGCGCTTCAGGTTGAAGTGCCTCGTCCCCGCATCGACCTCTTCATCCGGCGTGAAGCAGATCTTCACGTCGCCGTGCAGAAAGGACGGATCCTTCATCAGGCGTTCCACAGCCGTCATGATGATCGCACACCCGGCTTTGTCGTCCGCTCCAAGGAGGGTCGTTCCGTCGGTCGTGACGATGGTCGTTCCGACGAGCGGCCGAAGCTTGGGATTCTCTGCTGCGCGCAACGGTTTTGCGGGATCGCCAGGGAGAATGATGTCCCCGCCCGGATACGCTGTGATCACTTGCGGCTTGACATTCGTCCCGGTCACATCGGGTGATGTGTCGACGTGCGCGATCAGGCCGATGGCAGGGACTGTGTTGCGCGCGGGATGACCTGCAGGAAGGTTCGACGGGATTGAC
>JBFYQI010000224.1:0-6423 GCA_041302875.1 Ignavibacteria bacterium | reverse complement strand
CCCCCATATCAATGTCGGACGCATTCACAGAGAGCATCCGGTTGAGGAAGAAGTTGATCATGTTGAGCAACTTCGTCTTGGATGTTTCATCCATCCGTGACAAGACGTCACCGATCATCATTTGGCGCTCAAGACCTTGAATTGTCTGAGGCAAATGAGCGGCCGTCTCTCGAAGGATACGATGACCATCTTGGATAACGGGCGGGAGTTCTTGTGCGGGAACGCCGATCGTCGGCGGTCTCGGCGGGGGCGCTTGCGATTGAAGAGCCATGGGCCTCGAGTCAGTGTTTCCCTGATTGTGGGGCGAGTAAATCCAGGCGCCTGATTTCGAATAGTTTCAGATGATTATAAGGAACTCCTAATGAAAAAGCAAATATCCTTTTCGTAAGATGATACAATTCGGGAAGTTAGCGATTACGCGGCAGAGGTCTCCAATCCGAACATCCGCGATACTGCCGAAAACTCGCGATTTCGGGCGATCTCCGCACGAAATCCATCTTCCTGGCAGGGATCCACTCGCGCTGCTCACGGTAGAACACAAAGGGCGCTCCGGGGAGCGCCCTCTTGATGCATCCCCATCCGAGGAGGCCCACCTACTCCTCTTCGACCGTTGTCGAAATGACCTCTTCGAGCGTCGTCATGCCCTCCTTCATTCGTTCCATACCGGAACGACGCAACGACCACATGCCATCCTTGATCGCCTGATCGCGAATGGCATTCTCATCGACTTTTTCCCCCGCATTCAAGATGATATCCTTGATCGCCTTCGTGAAATAGAGCGCTTCGTGAATCGCCGCACGCCCCTTGTATCCACCGTTGCACTTTTCACACCCCACGGCGCGGTAGAACGTGGTCTGTGCGACCTCTTCTTCACTGAATCCGAATTTGACGAGTCCATCTTTCTCATCGTTGTCGATGGGCTCCTTGCACACCTTGCACAGCGTCCGAATGAGGCGCTGGGCGACCACGATGTTGATCGCGTAGGCAATGAGGAAGGGTTCGATGCCCATCTTGTAGAGGCGCGCGATCGCGCTCGGCGCATCGTTCGTGTGCAGCGTCGAGAACACCAGGTGCCCCGTGTTCGCCAGCTTGATCGCCGTCTCGGCCGTGACCTTGTCGCGCATCTCACCGACAAGCACAATATCGGGGTCGTGACGCAGAATACCACGGATGGACTGCTCGAACGACATCTTCGGACCGATCTTGAGCTGCCGCGCCCCCTTGATGATGTACTCAACCGGCTCTTCGATGGTCAGCACGTTCACCGTCGGGTCGATCACCTGATACAACGCCGCGATGAGCGTCGTCGACTTGCCGGAACCGGTCGGTCCCGTCAGGATGACGATACCCTGCGGCTTCTGGATCGCCTTGTAGAAGAAACCGCGTGCGGGTCCCTGCAACCCCAGCTTCTCGAGATCCGTGATGACCTTACGGTCATCAAGCACGCGGATAACGACGCTCTCAAACTTGTGCTTGAACTCCGTCGTCACAATCGGCATGATCGAAACGCGGAACCGGAGTTGGTGGCCATCCACCACGCGCTGAATGAAACCGTCCTGCGACATCTCACGCTCGAACCGATCCACTCCCTTCGTGCGATCCTTGACGACGGCCATGACCGCTTCGGGAAGGGTACTCTCCTGACAGAACCACACCTGGAGATTGCCGTCCACGCGAAACAAGAAATTCGTCTTATTCCCTTCCGCGGCGACGACGTGCACGTCAGACACACCACGCCGAACGGCCTCGACGAGGCATCCCTCGAACAGATTGACGAGTGCGCTCTTGCTGATCTCGGCGTCGAGCGCTTGTTCGTCGACCGCCTCGTCCTCCCTGATGCCGTCCGAGATGGTCTCGCCCGCAGCGTCAAGTTTCCTGAGAAATTCATTTTGCGCGGGGGCGACCTTCTCGGTCAGGTTCTGCAGATCCCGCAGCCGCACGTAGCAGATCTCGTACTTCTTTACGTTGAAACTGCGGGCAACAACGGGAAGATTTCTGTCGGTCGGGTCGGCAGCGATGATGATGAGCTTATCCGGTTGGCGTTCATCGAATTTGAACGGCAACATCTTGGCCTGGGACATCATGTCCCGCTGCTGGTCGGAAAGCGCCTCGATGAACTTCTTGACGAATGCCACTCGCGTGTCGTCGACCTTCTCGTCCTGGAGATAGATCTCGCGGAACGCGTAGAGGTTTGCCACCTCGCGGAACACCGAATCGTGATCGGCGCCGAATTCTGTGACGAGGATCTGGCCGAGGTTCTTCCGATTCTTCTTGTTCTCATCGGAATCCTTCATCTTCAACGACTTCTCAAGCGTTTCGAAGTCGATGATGCCCTTCTTCAGCAGCGTGTAGCCGATCTTATCAGTGATATCGATTTCTGGCATGTTTCACTCCCTTCGTGCAGGAACCCCACAATGCACGTTCTAGAACCACGGCAACGGCAGCACCATTCGGGGCGATTGCGGTTTGACCATCGCCGTCTCAGACGAAACAAGCGTCAGCGCCGTCAGGACCAACATGATGATCATCGACACGGCGAGCTGGATCGCCTCGATCGCATTCTTCATCCGATAACTCGTGTCTTTTTCGTAGTAATCAGCGAGCTGGATGGCCGTGTTCTTGACCGTTCCTGTCTCTGCCCCCGAATTGAACCGGGAGATCGCGGTCTTCGGGAAAACCCCTGTCGCCTCGAACGCCTCTGTGAGCCCTTTGCCCCGTTCGAGCATCATTGGGACCGCAATGGTCTTGATCTGATGCTCCATATACTTATTGCCGCATGCTTCGGCTGCCATGCGGATCACATCGATGTTCTCTCCCGAACCGCTATACAACGCATAGAACACGCGACAGAAGATCTCGATCGCCGTCTTGTGCATCAGCGGACCGACAACCGGGATGTGGATCACATACCTGTCGAGCAGGAACCGGCCGCGCTCGGTTTGGAAGAATCGAAAGAGAAGGACCGAAGGGATCGTAAAGAGGATCGTGAGCAGAAGCGCGTTGTCCACCATCCAATCGCTGACCTCCAGCGTGGCGGCCGTCATGGGGGGGAGCTGAATCTTGAACTTGACGAACATCTCCGCCGTTTTGGGGAAGATGTACGCGACGTAGAACAGCACGGTAAGGAAGAGGACGAAGAGTGTGACAAGTGGAGTAATGAGCGCGCTCTTAATGTTGCGCTTGAATTCCGCGTTGCGCTCGAGAAACTTGGCCGTGCTCTCATAGATCTCGACCATGTTGCCGCTCTTCGAAGCCAGTCCAAGCATATTCGCCGCAAACTTGCCGAAGACCGTCGTCTGCTTCTGGAAGACCTTCTCGCTGTCCCTTCCCTGCTTCAGTTCCGTATTGATCTCCTTGACGGCCTCCCGCAACGTCGCGTTCGGGATATCGTCGATCAACAACTGCATGACCTCATTGAACGGAAGCTTCTGCCGCATCAGATCGGTACTGACACGCACAAAGGCGATGACGTCCACCGCAGGAGCTGGTTTTGCCTTGTTTCCGAAGAGGCGCTTCCGGACGTACTCCACCTGATAGCCCATCTTCTCGAGGGCGACGCGGACTTCTTCCGCGTTGAACGCCTTCTGCTCGCCATCGATCGGCTTGTCGCTCCCCTTCTTGACCCGATAGAGAAAGGTCACGCGCTCGGATACCCCGGTCACCTTGAACCGCTTGTCGCGGCCCATCTCCGCCGCCTTCGCCTGGGCTTGCTTCTTGTTTTCGGCGTTGATCACCCCGGAAATCGTCTTACCGGAGAGAGTGATACCGTCTATCTTGAACTCAGCCATACGTTTGGTCCGATCTGTTCATACATCATTGAATGATACCGCTTTTCGCAGTTTCAGTCAAGAAGACTTCCCGATGAGAGCCGCACGCACCCTGTTCGTCACCGCACGAATATCGACCTTCCCGCTTCCCAGCTTGTCAAGGGCTTGGACGACAACGAACCGGCGGGGGAGCTGGAGATTCGTCAATTCCTTCGCCATGGCCTGAAGGACCGTCCGTTCATCGACCGGCTGAGTGACCGCGGCGATGATCTGTGCTCCGCGCGAGGCATCCGGGAGTTCAACGACGCAACATGGGACGTTATCAGGAAGGCATTTACGCAACACATCCTCCACGCGGACCAAGGAAACCATTTCCCCGTGGATCTTCACAAAGCGCTTGAGCCGCCCCGCCAACCAAAGATACCCCTCCTCGTCCATCCATCCCATGTCCCCGGTGTCGTACCACCCTTTGCGCATGCTCAGCGACGTCTGTTCCAGATCGTCAAAATATCCCGACATCACGCAAGGCCCTGACACGAGGATCTTGCCCGTCTTCCCCACGGGGCAGTCATCGCCCGTATCGAAGTCCTCAATGCGAACGGCGACATTCGGGAGCGGTCGACCGCCGCTTCCTGGTTTGGATGCTCCCGGAACGTTCACAGAGATGATCGGACTCGTTTCCGTCGTGCCATAGCCTTCATGGAGTTCGAGGCTGTGTTTGCGCGTGTACCCCTGCCGAAGCACCTCGGGACATTTGTCGCCTCCGGTGAGCACCATGCGCACGGTTGAGAAATCCCCCGGTTGTGAGGCTTCGAGGTACCCGGAAAGAAAGGATGGGGTCCCTCCGACATATACGACGCGTTCCTCCCGCACCGCCTCACACACGCCTTTGAAGTCGAGCGGATTCGCGAACGGCACGATCGTCATCCCGTAATAGAGCGGCAGCCAGAGGTTCAGCGTGAGGCCAAAGACATGGAAATACGGAAGATTCGCAAGGACGATGTCCTGCTCCGAATATGGCCAATATTGAGAGACCCCCTGAATGTTGGAGACGATGTTGTTGTGGGACAGCGGAACGGCCTTCGGTTCGCTCTCGCTTCCGCTGGTGAAGAGCATCACCGCCGTGTCGTCGGGCTTTCCCCCCGCAACCCGGTCAAGCAAGTGTTCAGCGGAACGGGAGGCGCGGAGCGCTCCGCGGAGTTTGCTCACGAAGGAAACGGACTGCGCCACGTCCTCCAAGAACACCATCCCCGGCAAGGCGGGACATTTGAGCTTCTCGAGGAGTATCCGGGCTGTGAGGACGGTACGGAACCCGCATTTCTGCTGGGCGTACAGAACATTCTGCTCGGCGCCGGTGGAAAAGTTGATGAGGACGGGGATACGACCGCTGAGAAGCGTTGCGACAATCGCCAGGATGGAGGGAGCCGAATTGGGCAACATGATGCCGACGAATCCCTCGTCAAACGATCGCATCCGTTCGGACAGGAGCAGAGATGCGACGAGGGCTCGGCCGTATGTGAGACGCCGGTTGGTCACGCGATCCACGATCGCCATGCGGGACCGGTGTTTGCGCGCCATCCGGATGAACTGGTGATGCAGCAACATGGTGCTGCCTCCCATGGAACTCCCCATTATCTACTTGCGCTGATGGGCGGCATCCCGTACCAAATCGGTGATCTTGCGGAAGTCGATCTTGCCGCTTCCCATGCGGGGGAATTCGTCGAGAACCACGAACTGCTTCGGTAACGCGATGTTCGGCAGATGCTCCGCCATCTGCTTGAGCGTCGCCTTCTCGTCGATCTGGTGCGTCACGGCCGCGACGATCCGGGACCCGCGCACCGCGTCCGGGACTTCGACCACGCAGCACGCGACCTCTTTGGGCAGAAACCGTTCGAGAGTATCCTCAACACGAATGAGAGAGACCATCTCACCGCCAACCTTGACGAACCGCCGCAGACGCCCGACGTGCCAAATGTAGCCGTCCTCGTCCATGTATCCCATGTCGCCCGTATCGTAGTATCCATGGCGGATGCTCAGCGACGTCTGTTCAAAATCGTCGAAGTACCCCTTCATCACGTTGGGACCTTTCACGAGAATCTTGCCGATCTCCCCTGTTGCGCACGCTTCCCCGGTTTCGTAGTTCTCAACACGCACGGTCACATTCTTCAGTGTGCGGCCGACGCTGCCGGGCTTGTTGAAGTCCGGCGTGTTCACAGAAATGACCGGACTCGTCTCGGTTGTGCCGTAGCCTTCGAGCAATGTGATGCCGTGCTTTTCGATGAATGCTTGGCGGAGGGATTCGGGGCACTTGTCCGCGCCGGTGAGCGCGATGCGAATGGTCTCAAAGTCCCCGCGCTCGGACTTCTGCAGGTATCCCCACATGAAGATGGGGGTCCCGACGAGGAATGTGCACTTCTCTTCTCTTACAATACTGCAGATGACTTTGAAGTCGAGGGGATTGGCATACGTGACAAACGTCATGCCGTATGAGATAGGAAGCCAGAGATGAACCGTCAAGCCGAAGACATGGAAGAACGGCAGAGTCGAGAGGAAGAGATCCTCATGATAGAATTGGAAGATATCCGACATGCCCTCCAGGTTCGCCCAGATGTTTGCATGGGTGAGTTGGACGGCCTTCGGCTCCTTCTCGCTCCCG
>JBFYQI010000219.1:0-2650 GCA_041302875.1 Ignavibacteria bacterium | reverse complement strand
GGAAAACTGCATCATGGTCGCACCTCGAGCGCTGGCGAAGTAGGGTACAACGAACTCGGCTATGTCCTTGCCAGCAAAGAACGATTCCCGCTGTTGTACAACGGTCAGAAGGACCTGGGGGAGATCCTGGCCGATCCGTCGATCGTCAGAGCGTATCATGCTGGAGGCGGGGATGTTGCGGTATGCACCGCAGATGCCGTCGCTGCTGCCGCCGGCGCTGGTGAACAGATCGCGCTGCGGGTCATCAATGAAGTCACTTCGGTGCTTGCCGTTGCATGCATCAATATCATCAACATGCTGAATCCGGAGATCATCGTTCTCGGGGGGAGCATTTCGCACGAACCGTTGGTGACGCGCATGCTTCAGGATAAAGTGCGGGAAGACCTGCTGACCGAGCCGGCGCAGGCCGTCGAGATCCATCCGGCCAAACTCAACAACGATGGTGTCGTGCTGGGAGCGGTCGGATTGGTCCTCTATGATCTGTTCAAGCCGTCCCATCGCTCGAATGTGCTTCCGCTTGCAGCATATGACGAATGATGTCGGACAAACTTCAGTTTGTCCCGAGATGATGAAGAACGGTGTAGGACAAACTTCAGTTTGTCCCAAGCAAGGAGACACACGAGGAAATACATGAGTAGAAGCCGTACTATCTTGTTTGCATGCTGTGTTGTCCTGTTCGCTCGCGAGCCGGTCGTCGCACAATCGCCTGAACTGCGGGGCGTCTGGTATACGCCGCGGTCGGGGAATACATTTGTTTCCCAATCCGCGATCGCCGCCGCGATGGATTCGCTCGCGCGCAACAACTTCAATGTCGTCTACTTTAATGCGTGGAGTCGGGGTTTTCCGTTGTGGCGGAGTCAGGTGTACTATGATGAATCCGGGTACTACACCGATCCATCGGCGGGCACGCGTGATATTCTCCAGGAGGCGATCACGGAAGCACATCGGGCCGGGATCGAGATCGAAGCATGGATGGAATACGGCTTCGCCGGTTGGTGGCCCGGTCATCCGCTCACCACGACCTTTTCCCGCGGTCCCGTGTTTGCCCGTCATCCTCAGTGGCTCGCGCGCGATGCAAGCGGAAGCGACACGCTGGGAAATCCGGAGGGGACCTTCTTCTATTGGTTCAGCCACAACAACCCGGAAGCACAGAACTTCCTCATTCAGCTTCACCAGGAGATCGCGGAGAAGTATGATGTTGACGGCATCGAGCTCGACCGCATCAGGTATCCGTCCCTGAATTGCGGATACGATAGCGTCAGTATCGCGATCTACAAATCGGAAAATGGTGGGAATCCTCCTCCGTCGGATGTGGGCAATACACAGTGGATGCGGTGGCGAGCGGACAAACTCGTGCAATTCCACGGGGCGATCTACGACAGCCTGAAGGCAGTCAACCCGCACATCATCATCTCCAACGCACCCGCACACTACAGTACTTCCTACCAAACCTATCCCAAAGCATACTATGATTACCTCCAGGATTGGTGGGCGTGGCTGAACAACGCAAAGTTGGATGCAGTCCAACTGCAGATGTATGTTGGCTCGAGCAGTCTTCAATCGTATATCCCATCCGCGCTCTATGGGGTACAAACAGCGCAACGATCGAAAGTGTATGCGGGCATAGCAGTCAATCCCGGTGGAACGCCGGTCTCTCAGCAGGAAGCCGTCAACCTGATCACCGTGACGCGAAATCAGGGACTTCAAGGGAACTCCGTTTGGTATTACGGCGACTTGGTCGCATACGGGTACTTTCCGACGCTGAAGGCGGGACCGTACGCGGCAAAGGTACTTCCACCGTATCGCGATGCGAATTGGCGCCCTGCACCACTGATGCTGAACAACCTTGATCCGTCGGTTGTGGACACGGCGGGACAATGGGTGCTGGTCCCGCAGGCACCAGGATACTTTGGTTCCTCGCTTGTTGCCACGGCCACTGGCGGGACAAAATCGGTAGAGTATTTTGCGAATATCCCCGCTTCCGCGTATTATGACGTCTTCGCGTTCGTTCGCGGCTCCACGGCCCGCACGACACAAGCGCCGTACGATCTTTATGACACGAGCGGGACGGCCATCCGCGTTCTCGTCAACCAGCAGGACGGCAATCTTGTTGGATGGGTCTATCTCGGCACGCGTTTCCATCAAGAGGGGATGAACACGCGCGTTCTTCGTGTCTCGAACGAGAACATTGAATCAGCGAAGTCCGTCTTCGATGGCGGAGCGATGCTGCTGCTCAATCGTCGTTTGAGCCCTGCGGCGATCCCGACGACGGTCGAAGAAGAAAAGACGCTTCCGGCGCAGTTCTCGGCGTCTGACGCATTCCCGAACCCGTTCAATCCGTCGACGACGATCCTCATCGACCTTCCGGTTCCAGCGACTGTCTCGGCGAAGCTCTTCGACGTGCTGGGACGAGAGGTCCTCCAGGTCATCGACGGAAGGACGATGAACGCGGGCTCGCATGATGTCCGCATCGAAGCCGGTGGACTTGCATCCGGAGTGTATCTGTTCAGACTCGCTGCGAACGGCGTCGCACAAACGCGCCGTCTGATGTTGTTGCGCTGATTCCTTCAAACGAACGGTGTTTCACCTTTTCCAACATTCAAACAGAGAGGCTATCATGAGAATCCTTTCGATCCTGTTTCTCGGACTG
>JBFYQI010000180.1:0-5194 GCA_041302875.1 Ignavibacteria bacterium | reverse complement strand
TACTACGCATCGAACTGCGGCGGCGTGTCGGAGAATGTCGAGAACGTGTTTCCCGAACGGACCGGCCCGCAACCGTACTGGAGCTCGCATGTGGATGGCGACTTCACGCTCGCAAAGCCGTTGACGGATGAGGCGGCATTGCGGGAATGGCTCGCGAGCGAACCGAAGGTCAACTGCAATGCGCTGCACAACCCGGGGCTCTCGGAGTGGAGCAGAAGGAATTTCCGTTGGCAGGTCACGACGAGCGCGGATACCCTAACGCGCTGGCTCAATGCGCGCGCGAACATCGGACGCGTGGTGCGAATCGACTCGATCGTCCGCGGGTCATCTGGGCGCATTCTTCGAGCGACGTTCGTCGGCGATCGGGGATCATACCGCGTGAACGATCAGCTTGCCTTCAGGCAGATCTGGAATCCGCCGCTGCGGAGTTCGTGTGTCGTCATCGACCTCGAAGGACCGGCCGAGCGCCCAACCGCGTTCAAGCTCACCGGCGGAGGCTGGGGTCACGGCGTCGGCATGTGTCAGTCAGGAGCAGTGGGAATGGCGCTGAAGGGGAAGACGTTCAGGGAGATCCTTGGACACTACTATAGAACGGCTGAGATCAAGGCGGTGTATTAGGGTAAGCACGGAAATCGAAACGGGAAACGCGAGGATTCAGGGATTCAGTCCCGGACCCAGTCCGGGATCGGCTTTGTTGGTCCTTCCATCCTGGTCCTTGGATCTCGTTTGGCATCTTGCGTTCTTGTGGTCTTGGATCTTCCATCCCCGCACAGATTCGCCCTGAGGTTCCATCGTGTGTGATTCAGTGAAATCTCGTGGAAGTCTTGAACCACGCGCCTCGAATGGCCGGGATAATGGTCGGGACAATGGTCGGGCCTGTTTTTGAAGAATTGGGAGGCGCTCTGTGGTTTGCTCTGGGCACTGCTCTGGGCTTTGCTCTGAGCATTTCTGTGAGCTTTGGGATGGAATTCCGGTGTAATTCCGGAGTCCTCCGCGATGGTGGTCTTCGCGATTCCGCTCGCGACAAGCTGAAGCTTGTCCAACGCGTCTTCGCCAACCCTTCTGACTTCTGACTTTTGACTTCCGCTTGGGGCTCACCTAAATCTTCCCCTTCTTCTTTATCTTCTTGATCTCCTTCGCGATCATCTTGTCGTGTTGTTTCTTCTTCAATGCCCCCTGAACGGTTTTCCGTGCATCGAGCGCGCGTTGTTCTCGCAGCAGCTTGACGTATCCTTCGTACCGTTCCGGCTCGAGTGTTCCATCCTCCAGCGCCTGCTTCACACTGCATCCCGGCTCATGCGTGTGCGTGCAGTCGGTATAATGGCATTCCCCCGCAAGTTCGATGACGTCGTCGAATGTCAATTCGATTGCGGCGGCGTTGTCCCACACTCCGAGTTCGCGCAATCCCGGCGTGTCGATGAGAATCCCCCCCTGCGCGAGGACGATGAGCTCGCGGTGCGTCGTGGTGTGTCGTCCCTTCGCATCGTACTCACGCACCTCTCCCGTGGCCAGGATCTCTCGACCCGCCAGAACATTGATGAGCGAGGATTTGCCGGCACCGGACGGACCGACGAGACAGAAGGTGCAACCCGGCTTGATGAATTCGCGAACCGCCTTGATGTCGTCGGCGTTATCGATGGCGTAGGAAAGGACGAGCGCCTCGCCGGCCGCCTGGTGGGCGGAGTCGAGAACCTGCGGAATGAATCCCGGCGGACAAAGGTCGCGCTTGCTCAAGAGCGCCACGGGGATGGCGCCGCTTTCTCGTGCAAGGACGAGCAGGCGTTCGAGACGACGCGGGTTGAAGGTCTCATCCATCCCCTGAATGGCGAACACGTAGTCGACATTGGTCGCAATGATCTGCTCTTCGAGCCGCTTGCCAATGGCTTTCCGCATGAGCATCGTCTTGCGCGGGACGATGCTGTGGATGATCGCATGCGAATCGTCGTCGTGGGAGGAGACGGCGACCCAGTCGCCGACCGCGGGGAAGTCCTTGCGGCTTTCGGCGGTGAACATCATCTTGCCGGCGACCTCAGCCGGGATCTCGAAGCGATCGGTGCGGACGACGTAGCTGGTGCGATGCTCTTCGGAGACGCGGGCGAGGAGCCGGCCCTCGACAAGGTGCTCGTCCACATACGAATCGAAGTCGGCGGAATATCCGAGCGGTTCAAGTTGGGGGAAGCGGGTCATGGTGTCGGTCGAAGAAGATAGTTCTTGTAGTTGACCGCTTCGACTCCCGATTCCACGCGCTGATCCTTTCCTCGGTACACAACGAGCGAGTGCGCCGCCTGCTTCTTCATTTGGATCAGCATTCGAGACATTTCAGGACGAAAGGTGTAGCTAGACTTGATCTCGACGTGATGGCGTTCCGTCTTCCGATCGACGACAAGGTCGATCTCTCCCCCATTGCTCTCCCGGAAGAAATACAGGTCCGCATTCGAGCGGGTATGCACCTCGCGTTTCAGCGTTTCTGCAACAACGTAGTTCTCGAACAGTGCTCTATACATGGGTCCCTTCTCGAACAACTCTGCGTTACGGATGCCCGTCAGATGGGACACAAGTCCCGTGTCGTAGAAATAGATCTTCGGGCTCTTGACCAGACGCTTTCCAAGGTTCTCATGGAATGACGGGAGGAGGAAAACCACGTACGACGCTTCGAGCACGGATATCCATCGCTTGACCGTCGGAACACTCACGCCCAAGTCCCGGGCGATCTCGGACATGTTCAGGATCTGCGACACGCGCGCAGCAAGCAGGTGGATGAACCGACGAAAGTCCCTGACATCACCGATGGCGCTGACATCCCTCACATCCCTGGTCACGTACGTGTCCAGGTACGACGAATACCATTCGTACGCGCCTGCATACTTGCGCGAGACGAGTTCCGGATATCCGCCTTGATACAACGAATGGTCTCTCATCCGCTCCGGGATTTCCGAGCATTGGAAGGGCAGAAGCGAGAGGAGTCCGATCCGTCCGGCAAGGCTTTCAGAGATTCGCTTCATGACCGCGAATTGACTTGAGCCGGTAATAATGAACCGTCCGTAGTCTGCCCGGTGTGTGTCCACGATCCGCTTCACATAATGGAAGATCTCCGGGACGCGTTGCACTTCGTCGAAGATCACGCGCTCCGCATGGAGTTCCATGAAACCTTCGGGATCGTTGTGAAATCGGTCGACGACCCCGAGATCATCGAAGGACACGTACTGGTACCGCGAGGCGAGGACCCGTTTCAGCATCGTCGACTTTCCGGACTGCCTCGGTCCGGTCACGCCAACGACGGGAAAGAGCTTCAGATGTTGTTTGAGAATGCTCTCGAGCACACGCGGGTAGTAGGGCATCGAAGTATGCAGAATTAATATTCTATGTTAAACATACATAATCCGCGCCCTCGTGTCAAGCGCCGTGCACACGCTCACCGGTCCTGAGCCTGCCGAAGGACCCGCCCATTTCTCACAGATTTATCCCGGATAATTCCCCGGATAAATCCCCGGATAGATACCATCCGGGAGTCCCAACTGCGAAGGAGTTTATCCGATCCAGTCCGATACACGCGTGCTGAGAAATTGTTCCAGCGGTATCCCTCCCGTGCCGACCAGCAGGATCTTCTTCGGCTTGAACTTCTTCGCAAACTCGTCCATTCCGGACAAGTCACCCGATCCTGCTCCGCTCTTCACCTCGATCGCGACCGTACGTTTCCCTTTCCCAACAACGAAATCCACCTCCCGTTCCCCTTCCCGCCAATAATGAACGTTTATGTCCTCGGCGTAAGACGCATTTGCCACATGCGCTCCCACCACTGATTCAACGAGTCTTCCCCAGTGCGCCCCGTCCGCTCGTGACTGTTGAAAACCGCGATCTGAGTGAGATGTCATAAAGGCATTGTTCAGCACCTGGAACTTGGGACTCGATCCCCGCTGTCGGACCTTTTGTCCGGCGTACTTGGATATTCCTGCCAGCATTCCTGCCGCCTCGAGCAGCACAAGATAATGCGCGAGCGTCGTCGTGTTCCCGGCGTCTTGAAGTTGGCCGAGGAGTTTCGTGTAGGAGAGAATTTGTCCGGAATAGGAACAGCCGATATGGAACAGTTGTCTGAGCAGAGCGGGTTTGTCGATTCGCTGGAGTTGGAGGATATCCCGGGAGAGCGTCGTTTCAACCATCGAATCCAGGATGTATCTTCGCCAGCGATCCTCGTCGCCGATGAGCGAGGCGGCGCCGGGAAATCCTCCGAAGTAAACGTATTGATCCAAGGTCCATCCGAATGCATCCTTCATTTCCGGATAGGACCAGTGTGTCAACCGGATGATTTCGAACCGGCCGGCCAGGCTCTCCGTGAGTCCGCGATGGATGAGCAATGGAGCGGATCCGAGGATGACCACTTTCAGAGGCACACGGGAAGTCGTGTCCTCGTCCCACAAGCGTTTCACCGATTCCGACCAGTGCGGGATCTTCTGGACCTCGTCGATGATGAGAATGCTTCCTTGTCTGCCTGCATTCCGGGCTTCCGCGCGAGCTGTTTCCCACTGTTGATGCAGCCACACGCGGCCGTGCGTCACAGGATCATCGGCCGAGACGTATCGGATCGGCAATTCGGAAGAAGAGGCCACCTGTTGGGCGAGCGTCGTCTTGCCTGCCTGCCGCGGGCCGGCGAGGACCTGGATGAACCGCCGCGATTCGCGCAATCGCTTGGAGAGCGTGTGAAATTGCTGTCGTCGAAAAGCCATAACCCACTCGTTTACTCATTATTGTGAGTTAATTTACTCAACGAGCAGAGTAAAATCAAGAGGCGTGAACTTGTAGCGCGGATCGGTGATCGAGGTGTAGGACCGTCCTGCCATCGTCTGTCCGAACGGATAGTAGTCGTCGTAGGCCACCACGCTCGTCCGCTGGTAGTCCTTCTGGATCTCCCCGAGCGTCAACGCGCGGTTGTAGAGCTTCACCTCGTCGATGATGCCGTTGAAGGGGGCGAACAGGTGCGGCGTGTAGGCCGGTCCGGAGACGTAATCGTTGTGCATGATCCCCAGATACAGTACCGATGGGACCGGTCCCGTGTTCGGTCGCGCCGTATAGGAAATCGTCACGCTCCCGACCGTCGCCGTGCCGTCCAGCACGCCGTCCACATACACCTTCAGATACGTCCCGTCATACAGCCCCGCCACATGATACCAGCGGTTGGTCTGCAGGACCGTCCCCCCCC
>JBFYQI010000153.1:0-3959 GCA_041302875.1 Ignavibacteria bacterium | reverse complement strand
GGACCGTTCAGCGCGGACGACGAGCAGTTCATCGATGCGTTCTCGCAGCATGCCGTCATGGCGCTGGAGAATGCGCGACTCGCGCAGGAGATGGTCCAGAACGAGCGTCTGTCAGCGGTTGGTCGGATGGCCAGTGTCATCATTCATGATATCAAGAACCCGATGGGAACGATCCGTGTCTATGCGCAGGTGATGAAGCGGAAGTCGGGGAATGAGGAAGCCGCGAAGCTTGCGGACGAGATGATCCGCCAAGTCGATCGCTTCGTTAACATGACGCAGGAGATCCTCGATTTCACCCGCGGCGTGAGCGCATCGAACTTCCAGGACCTCGAGTTCGGCGAGGTCATGTCCAGCGTCCTCGACTTCATCGAAAAGGATCTGGAGAAGAACAACGTCAAGCTGATTCGGCAGGCGGAATTTAAGGGAGTGGTCAAACTGGACCAGGACAAGATGGTCCGGGTGTTCTACAATCTCGCCAGCAATGCGCGCGATGCCATGGCGCAGGGGGGATCTCTCACGGTTTCAACAAAGGCCGAGGATGGATTCGTCAAGATCGAATTCACGGACACCGGGTCCGGCATGCCGGAAGAAGTGAAGAAGAAGATCTTCGAACCGTTCATGACCTACGGCAAGAAGCACGGGACGGGATTGGGAATGTCGATCGTGAAGAAGATCATCGACGACCATCAGGGGAAGATCGAGATCGAAAGCGAGATGGGGAAGGGAACCACGATCCGCATCAAGCTCCCTGCGTCAAACTGACGCAATTCAGCTTCGAACGATAACGCAAACGGCAGAAGGGCAGCGGACCACCCGCCACCTTCTGCCGTTTCTGTTACCAATCCCCTCATCCTCCGAATCCCAACATCACGCGGGCGACGACCCAAACGATCCACAGCCCGAACACGACGCCCATGCTGACGCCCATGGATTTCCCAGAGATCTTCGAGAAGGCAATGCCGATGATGGCGGTTTGCCAGATCGCGAAAACGTCAAGCGCCGCGAGGTACTTGTGTGTCGTGTTCGTCAGGTCGAATGAATCCATCACCGCCAGCGAAGCGGCGGGACGGCCGTGCATGGTGCCCAGGGCGAACATCAGCATCAGGGTAACGACGCCGCCGATGATGCCGATCCAGTTCGAAATACCGTACAACTCCAGCGTCTTCCCGTAGTTGATCGGTGCCTTGAGCGCGACTTTTGCGGCGAGCCAAAGAAGAAGACCGGCGAGGAAGAAGAAGATGAGCATCATGATGACCGCGGCGGCCATGCCGATCGCCATTTGTGTGCTGCCGCGCATCGCTGCTCCCTCTGCGGCCGCGTCGGCCTGCTCTTGCGTTAGAGTTCCCCTCTCGACCATGCCCTGAATTGCGGCCCGCTGCGCATCCATCATCTGCTCCTTGAAAGGAGAGATGTTGAATTGAACGTACATGAACAAGCCGATGAACAACACGCTCACGATGAGGGGGACCGCCCACAACGATGACGCGGATGCTTTGAGGTGAAACCCTTCAAACAACGTGGAAGGGGAAGCGAGAACATTGATGAACGAATCCGACACGGAGGGTGCCGGAGGCAGAGGACGTTCTTCCATGGTGTGGCCTTTCGTGAATGGGTTCAGTCTGTTGGTGAATCAACGACGTGAAATGATACTGCTTTCTTCTAATACTTGAAAGCCGAATTGGACGAGCGGGAATGATGGAAAATCGGGTTGAAATCGAGGGAAAAAGCGGTCAATGGCCCATCTTGGTGTCGGCAACGGGACATCCGCCCCGGTGAATGCAGGAACTGCATCCCGGGTCGGACACCGGCAGTGCCGTTTGACAGCGGGGGCATTTGGTGACGAAAGGACTTGCAACGGAGAAGCGGCATTGCGGACAGATTCGCTCCTCGCGTCGTAGTCGATCCTGGAGGGTTTCCGGTTGAGCGAGTTGTTCTATCATAAGAGGAACTGCGAGAGGATTCCACCGATCAGGAATGCACCCACCCACGTGCCAGCCCAGACGATCGCCGCCTCTTTGACCCCCCGTTCCTTCAGCATCACCATGAGTGATGCGATGCAGGGAACAAAGAGCGTGATAGTCACCAGCGCAACGACGATTTGTCCGTTCGAAAGGGGAAGGTTGTACAGTCCGGCGGCGCCGAAATCCCGGCGAACCAGTCCCATCACGAACGCCGTCGCCGCCTCGCGCGGCAACTGGAGCCACTCGACGGTCAACGGGGCAAGCGCTGCTTGCCACACGTTCAACAAGCCGGTGACCTGCATGATGCCCACGGCGAATGCACCCGCAAAGAACCACGGAGTCGCTTCCTTCATGAATGCGTAGGTGCGGAATCCGGTTTTACGCATGATGTTGTCGAACCGCGGGAACCGCATCGGCGGAAGGTCGAGCAGGAGCGGCGTCGACTCGCCAGGCAGAAATCGATGGAGGATGGTTCCAATGCCGACAAAGACGCTGAAGATGGTCATGGTATAAATGAGCATCGCGGTGAAGCCAGCACCGGTGAGCAGCGCGGCGACCACGGCGATCTGTGCGGAACAGGGGATGGCGAATTGCAGGATCGCGGTCGAGATGCGCCGTTCGCGATCACTGCCAAGGATCCGCGTTGTGATTGTCGCCATGGTGACGCAGCCGAATCCGAGAATGAGAGGGATGACGGCACTGCCGTTGAGTCCGAGTGCGTTCAGCCCGCGGTCGACCAGGGTTGCAAGACGCGGGAGATAACCGCTATCCTCCAACAAGGCGAGCGCGAAATAGAACGCGAGCACAAGAGGGAGCAGCAGGAAGAGGAGATACGTAACGGTCATCGACAGCACGCCGAACTCGCCGACGAGGATCGTCCCCAACCATGAATGGACGGGAACATACTGTGTGACCACGCTCCGGATCCATGGTTCCCAGTACTCGTTCCCCAGCGTTCCCTCGGTGAACCCGACAACATCCTGAGCGACGAACTCGCCGACGAAGAGGTACACAAGGTACAACGCTCCGATCAGCATCGGAATCCCTGTCCACATGTTCACGGCCCAGCGTCCAAGCAGGGTGGAGAACAGCGGACGCGGATGCGAATCCGAGATGACCGCGTTGATGATGAGGTTCACCCGATTGCGCCGCTCGACGTACATCTGCTCACGCTGCATTCCCGCATGGAGCCCGTGGCGGGCGGCGAGCTGCTCGTCTCCCTCCAGGATCAGTAGCGCTTCCGCTTCCGAACCGGTGTGCGTCAGGTGTTCATGCAACATCTGGTGGATGGTCGAGTCCTGGTGTCCGAGACGGGCTTCCTCAAGAGCGATGTCGATCTGATCGAATCCCGTGCGATGGACTGCAGAGACCTGATAGACAGGAATGCCGAGGTAGGTCGAGAGGGTCTTGACGTCGATGCTGATTCCCTGACGCTTCAACTCGTCCTCGAAGTTCAGGAGAAGTGCCACCCGCTTTCCCATGTCGATCAGTTGCTGGGTCAGGAAGAGGTCCCGCTCGAGGTGAACGGAGTCGGCGATGTTCAGGACGACGTCTGCATTCAGAACGATATCCCGCGTGACATTCTCTTCTTCCGTCAGTGCGGAGATCCCGTACACACCCGGTGAATCGAAGATGTCGAACGATTTGTATGTCCCCTTGGTCAGTTCAACGGTCGTACCGGGATAATTCGAAACGTCGACATAGAGTCCGGACAGGTAATTGAAGATGAGGGACTTGCCGACGTTGGGATTCCCGACAAGAGCGACCTTTGAGCGGAGAAGGCCATTCTGTGCAACGACAGTATTCGAATGCGCGTGCTTCTCGACATGCAATGGAGTTGCCGAGAAATCGATGTTTGATTGTTCCGTCATACGATCGTGACCATGATCTTCCGTGCGAGCGGCGCCCCGAGAGCGATCTCCCGATGATTCTTCTCGATCACGATGGTTCCGCCCGGAAGCCGCTCGACACACTTGACGAATTCGCCGTTCAGGATTC
>JBFYQI010000145.1:0-3280 GCA_041302875.1 Ignavibacteria bacterium | reverse complement strand
GTCCAGGTACAACATGGATGCAACGGCGTCGATCCGAAGGCCGTCGATGTGATACTGCTCGAGCCAGAACAACGCATTCCCGATGAGGAAATTTCGGACTTCCTTTCGTCCGAAGTTGAAGATATACGTTCCCCAATCCTGATGTTCACCTTTTCGCGGGTCCGCATGTTCGTACACATGCGTTCCATCGAACATCGCGAGCGCGTGAGCATCCTTCGGGAAATGGGCCGGAACCCAATCGAGCAGCACGCCGATGCCGTTTTGATGGCAATGGTCCACGAAGTACTTGAAATCGTCCGGTGATCCGAAGCGGCTCGTCGGAGCGAAGTATCCCGTGACCTGATATCCCCATGAAGCGTCGAACGGATGCTCCATCACCGGCATGAGCTCGATATGCGTGAACCCTCGTTCCTTCACATATGCCACAAGTTCGTGCGCCAGCTCGCGATAGGTCAGCCACCGATTTCCCTCTTCCGGCTTCCGGCGCCATGAGGCAAGGTGCACCTCGTAGACCGACACCGGCTCACCCAGATGATCGGACTTCGCGCGCATCTCCATCCACGCTGTATCTCCCCAACCGTACGTTCGCAGGAAGTTGACGCGCGATGCCGTTCGCGGTCGGTTCTCCATCTCCGTCCCGTATGGATCGGTCTTATCAAGAATGTACCCCTGCTGGGTCTTGACCTGAAACTTGTAGAGCGTTCCCTCCGGCAGTCCCGGAATGAATATCTCCCATACGCCCGAAGCGCCCAGCACCCGCATCGCATGCTTGCGCCGATCCCAGAAATTGAAGTCGCCGATCACGCTCACGCTGCGCGCATTTGGTGCCCAGACCGCGAATTGCACGCCCCCAATGCCGTTCACCTCCGCAAAATGGGCACCGAGTTTCTCATAGACGCGATGATGGTCTCCGGCGTTGAACAAATACAGGTCAAAATCAGTCAGCGTCGGGAGGAACGAATACGAATCCTCGAATTCCTCTTCCCGGCCGTCGCGCAGACGTTTCCGCAACCGATAGCGGAAAGGCTCGCTACGGTCTGTGAAGAGCGCTTCGAAGAACCCTTCCTCGTGGATCCGATCCATGGGCGCCACTTCCCCGCCGTCGAGGCGCACGACGAATGCCTCTGCCGCATCAGGCAGAAATGCCCGGATGGCAAGTGCCGGTTTCCCTTTGACCTTCACAGGGTGTGCACCCAGCACGGCGAACGGATCATGATGATCGGTGAAGACGACCCGGTACAGATCGTCGATGTTCGCTGTTGTCTTCAACTTCTCTTTCATTGCTTCGTCTCCCGACCATTGCGGTAGAGCGCATGTGCTACAATATACTGCTCAATTTCCTTAGGTACCCATTTCTTCATCGACTGTCTCGCTCGCCGGATCGCCCGGATGTCGGTCGAGGAGATATCAACCATCTTGCCGTTCAATGTGATCGCATCCGTTCTCGCGGGAAGCCGTCCGATGCCTCCTTTTCGTCGATAAACGGCTAACCGGCACATCCGCAGGATCTCGTCCGGGGCATGCCAGCGCGAAAAGAGACGAAAATTGTCTTCGCCGATGATCAGGAAAAGTTCGGCGTTCCGAAAACGGCGCCGGAAATATCGAATGGTATCAACCGTGAAGGAAACCCGACGACGGTTCAACTCAAAAAGGGAAACGCGAAATGCACTGTCATGTTTCTGCAGTGCGCGAACCATGTTCAACCGATGCCGCATCGGCGTCGATTTCCGGCCTTCCTTGAAGGGCGAGATGCGCGCCGGAACAAGGAACAGCCGATCAAGCTTCAATTGTCTCTTCGCCGCCAACGCCACTTGCAGGTGACCCCGATGAGGCGGATCGAATGTGCCGCCGAAAATGCCGATCCGGCGTGTCGTCGTTCGTTTCATGAGTTCATTGCGCGTGCATACACCGTGAGCGTCTTCTCGATCATGGCGTCCAGGCTGAACTTCTGCTTCACCGTGGCCATCCCGTTCTTCGCCATGGCGCGCCGCAGCGCCGGATCCCGACGCAGTTCGATGATCGCCGTCGCCAAAGCCTGCGGATCACGCGATGGGACGATACGACCTTCAAGCCCGTGCGTGATCATTTCCTTCACGCCGTCAACATCTGTCGCGATCACGGGCAATCCCGCCGCCATCGCTTCCATCAGCACATACGGAAGACCTTCCCAGAGGGAAGAGAGAACGAATACGTCGAAGGAATGAAGTTGCTCAGGAACGTCATTTCGTGCGCCCAGGAACTTCACAGTGTCTCCAAGGCCGAGCGCGGCAGCTTGCTTCCGAAGTTCCTCTCCCAGCGGCCCCTCTCCGATGATCCGAAATTGCACATCGGGCGCAACCGCATGAACCGCACGAGCTGCCTGGAGCAGGACGAAATATCCCTTCTGCTCATGAAGCCGTCCAACCGTTCCTGCGCAAAATCCTGCTTCGTCCGCTTCGTGAGTTGACCGCATACCGAGTGCATGGTCGAATGGTCCGAGGTCGATGCCGTTGTAGACCACGCTCACGTGTCCGCTTTTCGCGAGTCCGGCGACGAGCGCAAGTTGCAGATCGCTTTCTGCAACGCAGATGGTCTCGTTCGTCCATCGGAGCAAGAAACGGTCGATCGCGCGATGAAGCAGACGCTTCTTGATATTCTGCTGATGAAGATAGTGAATTCCGTGGTACGTATGCACCGTCTTCACACCTCGTACGCAACGCGCGGCGAGGCGGCCATAGAACCCCGCAGTCCCTCCATGCGTGTGCACCAGTTCTGCCCGCGTCGTCCGGAGTTCTCTCACCAGTTCTCGAATCCCGGCGACTGACGGCCATTCAGGAAGATGTACCGGATGATGCGGGATCGAACGCTTCCGGAGCTCATCGACGAGATATCCCTCAGCTTCGCACGCAACCGACGCCGCAATGCCACGTCCAGAAAGGCGCTCGGCCAATGCAAGCACGTGCTTCTGTCCCCCGCCGACGGAAGCGTCGTCAATGACGAGGAGTATCGATCGCGGCAAGCGCATCGGGCAACTTTCCCGTCGTTCGAAGATAGAGATTCAGCAGGAGTCGCTCCAACGGAGAACGATGTTTTGCGTAATACAGTCCTTGGCTCTTCCGATAGATCATCGCGGTCCGCGGATTGGAGCTTGCGCCGCGAAGATGCTTGATGGCCGAACCAGGATCATACCAGACTTCATATCCGGCTGCACGAACGCGCGCGCAAAGGTCCTTGTCCTCGAAGAACATGAAGAAGGACTCATCGAACCCGCCGACAGCATCGAACACCCGCTTGCGGATGG
>JBFYQI010000103.1:0-4533 GCA_041302875.1 Ignavibacteria bacterium | reverse complement strand
TGGAAAAAGCCCGAATGCAGGCGTGGTATGTCGGACGGCAGGCGATGCCGACAAAAAGTATGGAGCTTCCTCCGGAGGGTTCCGTTCAGAAGCGGATCCTTCCACCGATCGTCGTACCGACCGGTGAACTCGCGCGCAATATCAAGCTGGGCGAGGTTACATTGGACATCGCGCGTTGAACTTGCGCGGCGTGACAGGTTTCAGTATCATTCAGAAAAAGACGAGGTTTGATTTGCTTCAGAGACAACTTTTGACAGCGCTTGCGTTCTTCATTCTTGCTATCCCCGCGAACGCGCAGCATGAAAATCTGATCATGACCAATCCGATGCCGCGCGGACATGTGGGAGTCGCGAAGGTCTACGACGCGGAGGCGATTCGGGCGACAAGGTATGTCCGGGGAACGACACGGGATTCGCTTCGCATGGACGGCAGGATGTTCAAGTTCGAGCGGGCGATGCGCATGGGCAATACCGACTTTGTCGCGCTCCATTTCGGCAAGGTCCGAACGCTTGGCGGTCTCCGCGTTCAATGGGATGAACGGAACTACCCGACCGATGTGACCATCTACACGTCCCTCGATGATACGACCTGGTCGCAGCGCATCCGGCTTCGAAAGCCGAACGGCGCGCCGAGTTATGTCTTCCTCCCGGATGTGAACGCGAAAGCCATCGCCCTTGATTGCGGACGCTTGAAAGATACGGCGATCGTCGGAATCGTCGATGTCCGGGTGTTCGCGGCGGAAGAGATCCAGGGAGCCGGTACATTCTATCAACAAGCGGTGCGTGGAGAGTCCGCATCGATGCTTCCGGCACGACTGCGCGGAGCGGAGATCCCGAGCCGTCTCCTGATGTGGAACATGCAGCCTGCCGCGGCACTGGACGAAGAGGGCGTGCTCCGGTTTGACGGACTCGATCTGCTTCTGCAGACGGCGTTGTACTCACGGTCGAAGTTGATTCCGCTCAGTGTCGGCAAACGCGATCTCGTTGCGACGCCACCGGGAGGGAACCCGGGCTTTGAAGTTGTCACGGACGACTTCCACGTCGCGATCCAAACGGCAAGCGTGGAACGCGAGGGAAGACCGGAGACGATCATGAAGGTGATGATCACGAACACGGCGCGGTCGACACGGAACGGAAAGCTCCTCTTCGCTGTTTATCCCATGAGCGGGAGAAATGCTGCCCGGGCTCACGGAGTTTCGAAACTTGGCGTTTCTGCCGGACGATTGGATATTGACGAGCGAGCAATGATCTCCTTCATTCCGGCTCCAACAGAGATCGGCGGCACGACGCTTCCTTCGGGCGACATCTCCGAATTCATCAAGCGCGGGTCGATTCCCGGAGAGCAGGGCGTGTTCAGCAAGGCAGGACATTGTTCCGGAGGTGCATCGCAGGAGTTCTCGCTCGAATCCGGAGCGACGCTCGTTCAGTATGTGACCGTCAACCCGTCTGCTCCAGCACGATACTACGTTCCGCTCGAACTCTCGGAGTTGCAAGCGATCATCGTTCCATGACACTGGTTGGGTGATGAAGAGAATAGCCCTGCTTGGGTTGGTCTTCATTTGTGCGTTGGGAAGCGAAGGGTGTGATGGAGGGCTATCCCCCGTTTCCTCTGAGAAGCCAGGCATCAGCGGGACGATCACGTACGAGATGGGAAGCTGGCCATCTCCGGACAGCCTCGCAAACACTCGCCTCTACGTCTTCGCCTCGCAGGTCTATCCTCTGGATTCCGCAGGGATCTTCAGCGGACTCGTATCCATTCCACCCCGCATCTTTCTCACCCCATCATTTGGTGAAACGCTTCCGCTCGCCGTCGATCAAACACCTTACGATTTCGACCTTCCTCCCGCCGACTATCCCTATGTAGGTGTCCTTCAGTTCTATGGGAACGATCTTGTGATCAGTGCGTTCCAGGTGGTCGGTGTGTATCATGAGCTGAATGATCCATTGACTCCGAAAACAGTCAGAGTGGAATCCACAGGGCGCAAGCGGGCAATCGACATAGCCGTGGACTTCAACCATCCTCCTCCTCAGCCCTTCTGATATGCATCGGATCGCATCGATACTGATTCTCGTTCTCCTTTCGGCTTGGGCTTACGCGCAGACAGGATCATTGAAAGGCATGGTGACCGATCAACGAACAGGGGAACGACTCGCCGGGGTGAACCTCATCGTGCGGGGAACGGTCCGTGGCGCTGCAACCAACTCGGCGGGGGAATTCCGGATCGGCGGCCTGCCGCAAGGGAAGTACTCGATCTATTGTTCGTTGGTTGGATACACCTCAACGACGGTCGAAGCCCTCGATGTGATGCCGGAAACCGAAACGATGGTCAATGTTTCGCTCGTTCCGGCCCCCATTCCGATGGAGCAAGTCGTGATCACTGCGGCGCGGCGTCTGCAGAATGTCCAGGACGTTCCGACGAGCATTGCAGTCGTCTCCGCTCAGGAACTCGCCCAGCGTGCCGTCGTTTCAGTCGATGACGCCTTGCGCCACGTTTCGGGCGTGAATATGATGCAGGATCAGGTGAACATTCGGGGATCGACAGGTTACAGCAGGGGAGTCGGGAGCCGGGTGCTCTTGCTCATCGATGGATTACCCTATCTCACAGGAGACACGGGCGAGATCACATGGGAAACACTTCCGTTGCATGAGATCGACAGGATCGAGGTGGTGAAAGGCGCGGGCTCGGCATTATATGGTTCAAGCGCGCTCGGAGGGGTGATCAATCTTGTGACGAAAGGAATACCGGACGAGCCGCAGACGCGCTTCAGACTTTACACGTCCATCTACGATCAGCCGCGGCACGCCCAGTGGCGATGGTCATCGAAGACGCGCATGCATGCGGGCGGCAATGTCGGATTCTCCGATCGGAGCGGACCGTTCGGCTATTCGATCAGTCTCGGTCGCTCCGTCGACGAGAGTTTCAAGGAAAACGATCTCTATCAACGATGGAGCATCTTCACGAAACTGACGTACGCACTCTCGGAAACCCAGCAGGCTCAAGTTCTTGTCAACTTTATGCGGCGATCGCATGGCAACTTCTTCTGGTGGCGCAGTTTGGAAGAGGCAACACGGCCGGCAATCGACCAACTCGACGGCAATGTCGATTGGAATCGCGGGAATGTGAGTGCGGCGTATTCGCACGCTCTCAGCAAGGACCTTTCGTACTCGATCAAGACGATCTACTATGGGAACTTCTGGCGGGACGACAGTGCCGGGAGAAGGAACAACGTATCGGCCTCACATCTGACGCAAACTGAAGGGCAACTAACCTGGATCGCGTCCCCGGTCCATGTGCTGACGGCGGGCCTCGCGGCAAATTACGACCGTGTCAATTCGGACATCTTCGGCTCCCACCCCGGTTTTGGATGGGCGGCGTATGCGCAGGACGAATGGTCGTTCACAGACGATGTGCGTGTTACCATTGGGCTTCGGTATGACTGGCAGAAAGTATCTGTCCTCGCCGCGGCCGGGCAACTGAATCCCAAGTTCGGGATCGTTTATCGCCCCGATGGAGAGACCTCCTTCCGCGCTTCCGTCGGGCGGGGATTCCGCTACCCATCCATCAGCGAGATCTACACATCCGTGAACACCGGTGTCTCGCAGATCCGAATTGTACCGAATGAGAACCTGAAGGCCGAGCGGTCCGTGTCGTATGAGTTCGGCGTTTCACATTCGTTCGGCGGCAACTACTGGACCGACGTGGCCCTGTTCCAGACTGATCTTGATGACCTCATTGAAGCCGGTGTCGATCCTGAACGGATCGTGATACGATTTGAGAATGTTACGCGTGCGCGCATTCGGGGGCTTGAGGTTGGAGCCAGAGCCGATTGGTTCGATGGCCTGCTCGGGACGAACATCGGCTATACGTATGTTGATCCACGCGACCGGAGCTCGAATAGCGTGCTTCGATTCCGTCCCCGGCATTTGTTGTACGGGTCGCTGACGACGTCGCTCGAGCCGATTCGCCTTGCGCTTGAAGGCCGCTACATTAGTCGGGTCGAGGCGATCGATCAGCGGCTCGTGGACTTGGCACCGATCGTTGACGGAGATGCGCGCGTCGATATCAAGGTCGTGGACGTTCGATCGCAGGTCGGGTTGGTGAACTGGGGAATCCCACTTGTGGTGGACCTCGCGGTGACGAACGTTTTCAACTATCACTATGTCGAGCTCATCGGGAACCTTGCGCCCGTCAGAACGTTCCATGTAGGAGTGCGGGGTGCTCTGTAAGGAGGAGTCCAATAAGTCATCTTGCACTTTCAAGATGCGTCACTCTGTTCCTCAAGGTCACAATCTGACGTTTATGGATTGAGATGAGGATTGCGAATTGAAGACACTTGATCGGAGATAACGCCATGAAGATTATCACTTTCTTTTTCGCCGCAGCATTGGCTGCGTTTGTGATTGGCTGTTCATCCGAGGACGGAAGCACGACTCCCTCCACAACGCCCATCACGGAAACCGATCTCTATCCCTTCGTTGTCGGACGGACCGTAACGTATTCCGATTACTTGCTCGATACAACTTCATCCGCAC
>JBFYQI010000098.1:0-3434 GCA_041302875.1 Ignavibacteria bacterium | reverse complement strand
ACCCCATTGGGTGAAATATACGGCCGGAAGGACTTCGACAAGATCAAGGCGGTCCAGGATAGCCGGGTGCTGTATTACGATTCCGCGCTGCTCAAGCACGAAGGTCCGCGGCAAGTATTGGCTATCCTGAAACTAGCGTATCTCCTCCATCCGGAGGCGTGGGAAAATCCGGCCGGAACGATCCCGTGGGAGCTTGGAAGGATCATGTATTAGGAACAATATGCTGATCGTTGAAGAGAAGATCTCCCAAGGTGCTCAATGAACACTGCGTATGATATCACCGACATTTCACTGGCGGCTGAAGGACGAAGAAAGATCGAGTGGGTCTCTCGCCGCATGCCCGTTCTCAACAAACTCTGCGATCGATTCCAAGGTGATGGTGTCTTTCAAGGGAAGACCGTTGCTGTGTCGATCCATCTGGAAGCGAAGACGGCCTACCTGTGCCTCGTCTTGAAAAAATTGGGGGCCAACGTGTGGGCCACGGGGAGCAATCCCTTTTCCACGAAGGACGATGTTTGCGCGACGCTGGCCGAGGAAGGAGTGAACGTGTTCGCGCATCACGGTGTGAGTGCCGAAGACCACATGAAGGAGCTTCACTCGTTGCTGCTGCCGCGTCCTCAGGCGGTGCTGGATGATGGCGCAGACATCTGCACGGCGATGCACACAAAACCTGAGTTCGGAAGCCGGCTGAACGGCTTCAGCGAAGAAACAACCACGGGCGTCCTTCGTCTGCATGCGCTCGAACAATCCGGGAAGCTGCTGTTCCCGGCGCTCACCGTGAACAATGCGAAATCGAAGCATCTCTTCGACAACCGCTATGGAACCGGTCAATCGACGTGGACGGCCGTGACGCATCTGACCAACATGACCGTTGGCGGAAAGAAGGTGGTGATCCTCGGGTATGGCTGGGTTGGACGCGGTGTCGCCACCATTGCCCAGGGTATGGGTGCCCACGTCATCATCACGGAACTGGATCCATGGAAGGCGCTCGAAGCGCACATGGATGGGTATTCCGTCATGCCGATCAACGAAGCGGTCCGTTGCGGTGACTTCTTCATTACGGCGACAGGATTAGAGCGAGTGCTCCGAGTTGAGCATCTGAAGGAAATGAAGAGCGGCGCCTTGATCGGCAATGCCGGCCATTCTGATCTTGAGACGGATGTTCCCGCGCTGCGGTCGTTCGCCCGCTCTGTGAAAGAAGTCCGGGATAATATTTTCGAGTACGAGCTCCCGAACGGCCGATCGGTCGCGTTGCTGGCCGACGGCCGAATCGTCAACATCGCGGGAGGATTCGGACATCCTGCGGAGATACTCGACATGTCGTTCTCCCTTCAGCTCGCATCACTCCATTATCTTCTGCGCACGCCGAAGCGAAAGCCGGGCATATATGACCTCCCGGACGAGATCGACGAATTGGTTGTTCGGGAAAAACTTGTCGTTGAAGGAATTGAGATCGATCGATATTAAGGAGTACCATTCGTTCCCTGTTGCATATTCGGAAAGGAAACACCTATGGGTAAGCATCGATTGCTGCTGTTGTCGTTCATCGGGATGCTCATTCTTGTTCCGCCCCGCCTCCTGGCACAACTCGACAGCGTGGCGGCGCAGGTCGCCTCGACGTCGGAATCGGTTCTTCTGGAAGCCGACTTCAAGAAACTCTCCTGCCAAAACGTGGGCGATGCGCTCAAGCATCTCGCCGGCGTGTATGTGCGGAACGGACAGGTCGCGCTCCGCGACGTCGCAGCGGACAAGGTCGTGATCTTCTTCGACGGGCAGCGGTTGAACACGGCGCAAGGGGGGGGCGTGGATATTGTCAACCTTCCCATCGACAACGTGGAGCGGATCGAGGTTATCCGTGGCGGGAGTTCCGCTCTGTATGGCGCAGATGCGGTCGGCGGCGTCATCAAGATCACCTCGAAGAGCAGGAGCACCGAGTCGGCACAGTCGAGTATGAATGCCAACGTGTCGGCAGCGATCGGGTCGTTCTCGGAACGGATCGGCAGTATCGGACTCTCGCAAACGCTTGGCGAATTCTCGTACTTTGTCAACTACAAACGCTATCTCACCGACGGGGATTTCGAGTATGCCGACCCGAACACGTCAAGACGGGAGACCTGGATCAACAATGACCAGGCTTCACATGATGTCTTTGTGAAAGCCGCCTTTGCCCCGGGACAGGGGATCAATGTTTCCGCGGCAGGCGGGTACTACTCGGCCGATGTCGGAGCTCCGGGACTCATCAATCAGTTGACGCCGCGTGCGCGTCTCCGCTATGACAACAAGAACCTCAACTTCAACTACGATAATGCCGACGTTTTCCGCGGATTCAATCTCAAAGTGCAATCGTATTATCACTTCTTCGAAACACGCTATGACGAACCAGACGGGCTCGTGCCGATCCACAGCAAGCATAACAATGATGCGTATGCACTTGAATTGCAGCAGAGCGGCAGCCTCTTTGAGAACACCCAGGTGGCATATGGTTATACGTTCCGGCAGGATCGAATCGAGAGCTCGGATATCGGATCAAAGAAGCGCAACAATCACGCGGCGTATGCGACGGCGACCGTCACCATCAAGGATTTGGGATTCGCCTTTGATGAGTTTTCCGTCTCTCCGGCCGCTCGGTACGACTATCCGTCTGATTTCAGTGCCGAGTGGAGCCCGAAGATCAGTCTTTCCTTTCAGAAGAATGGCGAGTTGCGCTACACCCTGACATCGCATCTCGCACGTTCGTATCGAGCGCCGACATTCAACGATCTCTATTGGCCGCGCGACAGTTACGCCGAGGGAAATCCCAATCTCAGCCCGGAGCGGGGCGTCAACTATGATATTGGCATCAGCATTTCCTATCCTCTTCTCGGGGAAGTGTCGTTCACCTCGAACTACTTTGTGAATCTCATCGATAATCTCATCCTCTGGGCTCCGGGTTCCGGAGGGCTGTGGCGCCCAACGAACATCTCGAAGACCGACGCCCGCGGCATCGAAACGGGTGCGCGCTGGAAGCCCTGGAAGGAATACATTGAAATCGGCGCGGATTACACATATATGGCCGCGTTGGACAAGAGCTCGTCTCTGACGACCCGCGACAAGGATCTGATCTATCGACCGCGCAACAAGGTCGACGCGACGGTGACCGCCCGATACGAAAAGGTCGAAGTGAATGTCGTCCTGCACTATGTCGGCAAGCGGTACACGAACGCCTCGAACACGCTCAGACTCCCCGCTTACCAGATCCTCGATGCGAATGTCAGCTATGGAATGGCTGTCTCAAGCCTCTACCTGACCGGGAAGTTCGAATTGATGAATCTCATGGATGAGAGCATCATGATCACGGATGGAAGTCCTATCCCGGGACGAGCATTCCGATTGACCATTGGATGTTCGATCTAGGGGTCGGTCATCCGGAGAGGACGAAGAGCCCTGATGAGCAA